>NZ_JALBHA010001069.1:0-657 GCF_023006445.1 Bradyrhizobium sp. SHOUNA76 | reverse complement strand
CGCGGCAAGCTTCGCTGCCGCATGCACGGCGGTGCGCCGGGATCTGGCGCGCCATGGGGAAACCGCAACGCGCGCAAGCATGGCACCTTCACACAGGAGCGGATCGCGGAGCGAAGGGCGATCCGGACGCTGCTGGGCGAGGCGGGAAAGCTGCTGATGGATTTAGATCGCGCCCCGCAAGGACGGATCAAATCATCTGAGACCGGGAGCGGATGATCCAGGAACAGGCCATATGGCATGTGGTCTATTCAACCCAATGTCGGCGGCGTCCAATCTTAACGGAGGTTAGTGGAACTCAACGAAAGTTCCTCGATTCCTGCGCGTTTAGGGGCGCTGCCGTATTTAGCTCAAAATTGTTTTGTCTCTGCGGCGGGGCGGGCTTCATCAACCTGGAGACCTGCGATGTACCGTTACGTTGCGTTTGCGTTTGCTTTTGGTTTCATTATCGCAATTTCCTCTGGCGTAGCCGATGCGCGCCCCTTCCGATCTCACCTCGCGGCGCCGCCCGAATGCAACGTCATCATGCCGTGCGACTTCTCCGGTTCGAACATGCAGGGTCGCACGACGTCGTCGCCATTTCGCGCGCCACGCGAGGTGACGGGGCGCACCGCTGGGACGCGGATTGCCACGGCGGAAGGCGCGGGCCGGATCGTCGGC
>NZ_JALBHA010001068.1:0-658 GCF_023006445.1 Bradyrhizobium sp. SHOUNA76 | reverse complement strand
CCTGTGCCCGATCCGGATTTCGGCCGGCCGGATTTCTCGCCGCTGCAGCGTGCCGGTGTGGATGCAATGCGCGCGCTCGCCGCCAACGGCACCTTCCACGTCGCACTGCTCGACGGCGTCACCGGCTCGGGCAAGACCGAGGTGTATTTCGAGGCCGTCGCTGAAACGATCCGCCGCGGCAAGCAATCGCTGATCCTGATGCCGGAGATCGCGCTGACCGGCCAGTTCCTCGACCGCTTCGCGCTGCGTTTCGGCGTGCGGCCGATCGAATGGCACTCCGAGCTGACGCCGCGCACCCGCGCGCGCAATTGGGCGGCGATCTCCGGCGGCACCGCGCCGGTCGTGGTCGGCGCGCGCTCGGCGCTATTTCTGCCCTACGCCAATCTCGGCCTCATCGTGGTCGATGAAGAGCACGACCAGGCCTACAAGCAGGACGAGGGCGTGCATTATCACGCCCGCGACATGGCGGTGGTGCGCGCGCATATCGCAAAGATCCCGGTCGTGCTGGCGTCCGCGACGCCCTCGGTCGAGTCCGAGGTCAATGCGCGCAAGAACCGCTATCAGCGCATCGCGCTGCCCTCGCGCTTCGGCGGCCAGCACATGCCGCATATCGAGGCCATCGACATGCGCCGCGAGCCGCCCGCGCGCGGCCGCTTCA
>NZ_JALBHA010001067.1:0-661 GCF_023006445.1 Bradyrhizobium sp. SHOUNA76 | reverse complement strand
GGCGCGGTGCTGGCGCGTGGCGACAGCGGCCTGCGCCTGGGCGCGGACTATTCGTGGAAACGGGGCGCCGTGCGGCTGGTCAGCGATCGGCTGATCGAGAGCCAGCAGGCCGCCGACGCGGCTAAAGAGCGATGAGATTCATCGCTCTTTAGATCTTTTGTTTGAGCATGATCTTATCGGAAAACCGCTGCACACTTTTCCGGATCATGCTCAGAAGGTAAGCTGCACCTTCATTGATTGCGAGCGGTCGCTGGCGAGCTCGAAGGCGGCGGCCGCGTTCTCGAACGGCATGGTGGCCGTGATCAGCGGCTTGACGTCGATCAGGCCTTCGCCCATCAGGCGCACCGCGAGCTCGAACTCGGGATCGAACCGGAAGGTGCCGCGGAGCTGCAATTCCTTGGCGACGATGGAATTGATCGGCAGCGTCATCTCGCCGCCGAGGCCGAGCTGAACGAGGGTCGCGCCAGGGCGCAGCACGTCGAGCGCGGTGCGCAGCGCAGCCTGATTCCCGGAGGCTTCGAACAGCGTGTCGAACACGCCCTTGCCGGCGCGCCAGGGATCGAGCGCGGCGGCGTCAGTCGCGACGTTGATGGCGTGACTGGCACCGAGCTTTTTGGCAACCGCGAGCGGTGCGTCGGCGACATCCGTCACCACGATCTCG
>NZ_JALBHA010001066.1:0-663 GCF_023006445.1 Bradyrhizobium sp. SHOUNA76 | reverse complement strand
AGCACGACGCCAAGGCGGAGGAGATCGAAGCCGAGCGCGCCGCGCTCGACGAACGGGCCGAGGTCGAGCAGGCCCGCTGGGACAAGCAGCGGATGAAGCTGGAGCAGGCCCTCCGCCGCGCGCGGGAGTGATCGGCAAGCAGCATAAGTCGGGAAGGCCTTGCGGGTCGGCGCAAAGCGTCCGCCCGAAAGGGATTCCTTTACCATGGCGTCCGGTCGCGACCAAACCACCGCAAGCTTAGGAGTTGCGGAAAAAGTTCTGCGATAGTCTCGCCTCGATTGCGGCTGCGCCGGCCACGCGGTTCGACGCTGCCCGCGAGCATCGGGAGCTGTCATGAGCGATCATCGCGCCGCCGCCAGGCATCACACGTTGCGCACCGGCATCGTCGAGTTCGACAACGGCAGCGGCAGCATCGTCAGCGTGCCGTGCACGATCCGCGATGTCTCCGGCACCGGCGCGCGCCTGGCTCTCAACAGCTCGGCATGGGTCGCAGAAGAGTTCACGCTGATCTTCACAAGCGGCCTGCGCAAGGGCTGCCGCGTCGCCTGGCGCAAGGAGAGGCTGATCGGCAGCGCGTTCGTGGACGGCTATGCGAGCGTTGACGAGCAGTCCGCCATGATGACCGCGGACGAGCAGGCCCGGCACCGGCTCGGCATCGGCGCG
>NZ_JALBHA010001065.1:0-666 GCF_023006445.1 Bradyrhizobium sp. SHOUNA76 | reverse complement strand
ATGGCCGAGGCCTTTGCGCGCAGCACGGATGCGCCGGCGTCGATCGTGCGGGCGCTGTCGGCGGATCAGCCGACCGTCGCGCTGCCGGTGCTCGAACATTCCCCGCTCTTGATCGACGCCGATCTCGTCGACATCGTTGCGACCGGCAATGACGAGGTGCAATGCGCGGTGGCCCGCCGCATCGCGCTGCCGGTATCGGTCTGCGCCGCCATCGCCGAAGTCGGCTGCGCGGCCGCCGCGCTGGAGCTGATCGAAAATCCTCATGCCGAGCTTGCCCCGTTCTCCTGGGATCGCATCGTCGAGCGCCATGGCCATCTCGCCGCGATCCGCGAGGCGATGCTGGTGCTGGATGATCTGCCGTCCGCAACCCGGGCCGCGCTGGTGGCGAAACTCTCCGAGACCCTGGCGCAATTCGTCGTGGCGCGGAACTGGCTGAGCGCCGATCGTGCCGATCGCATCACGATCGAGGCGCGCGACCGCTCCACCATCAACATCGCGGCGCGCTCGCGCGGCGAGGACATGCAGGGCCTGGTGCATCATTTGCGCGTCACGGGCCAGCTGACCGCCGGCCTGATCCTGCGCGCATTGCTGTCCAGCAATCTCGACCTGTTCGACGCGGCGCTGGCCGAGCTCGCCGATCTGCCGCTGGCGCGCGTCACCGCGCTG
>NZ_JALBHA010001064.1:0-667 GCF_023006445.1 Bradyrhizobium sp. SHOUNA76 | reverse complement strand
CGAGCCGTGCCCGCGGAAAGGCCAGCGCGAAGAGCAGCGCGGGAAAGCTTGCGGCAAGGTCCGCAAGGCGCGAGTGCCGCAAGGCCAGGGCGCGCACCGCGCCCTGGAAGCGCGGATGATAGCGCCGAAGCCTGCGTTCGAGCAGGTCGGAACGCCCGGCCACCTGACGGGGGGCCAGCAGAAGATTGGATGTCATGACAATAGAGTCTCGATCGCGGGCCAACGGGCCGCGGCAGATTCGATTTGATATGGGTCTTGAGATTTCACCCGGGAATCGATCCCGGGGGGACGCATCAAATATCGTGCGTCGAACCCGGGAAGCGTGCTGTCGTAGACATGGTCGCCTCCAAAACGAATTGCGCGCATCCAATAACTCGGCATCGGCCGGATTGCAACCCGAGACTGCATTGCATTGCGGCGGCCTCGCAACAGCGGCGCAGCAATATGCATGATGCGTCGGCATCGGTGGAGGTGGTCGTTGCTGCCGGAATCTGCCTCAATGCGAATTCAGCGCGGAGGAGTTTTGGCATGAGCGGCTTGGTGATCTCTGGCGGCCGGGTGGTGGATCCCGCGAGCGGGATGGACGCTATCGGCGACGTCGCGGTGGTGGATGGCAGGATCGCCGCGGTCGGCGCCGCGCTCGGCGGTGCCGAGCGGGTGATCGACG
>NZ_JALBHA010001063.1:0-669 GCF_023006445.1 Bradyrhizobium sp. SHOUNA76 | reverse complement strand
GCCACCGGGGCGCGAGGCCTCGCGGGCACGCTGGGCAGCCTCCGATTCGACCTTGCGAACGGCCTCCTCCAGCGACAACCTTTCACGGGTGATCTCGGATTCGGAAAGCGGCGGCTGCACACTGCGCAGCTGCGCGATCAAGGCCGTGCGCGCCCGCTCATAGAGCGCGCGACGGCTTTCGCCGGGAGCGTTCGGGTCCAGGGCGGCAATAGCGCGGGCGATCAGCGGATAGTAATCAGCCATTTCAACTCAACTATACGCGCGTCCCGGTAAGATATCGTTAAGCCTCAAACGGATTTTGCACCAGGATAGTATCTTCGCGTTCGGGGCTGGTGGAAAGCAGCGCAACCGGGCACCCCACCAATTCCTCGATCCGCCGGACATATTTGATGGCCTGGGCCGGCAGGTCGGCCCAGGACCGCGCATTGGCGGTCGGCTCCTTCCAGCCCTCGATGGTCTCGTAGATCGGCTCGACCCGGGCCTGGGCGCCCTCGCCGGCGGGGAAGTGGTCGATCTCCTTGCCGTCGAGCTTGTAGCCGGTGCAGACCTCGATCGTGTCGAAGCCGTCGAGGATGTCGAGCTTGGTCAGCGCCAGGCCGTTGATGCCGCAGGTCCGGACCGCCTGGCGGACCAGCACGGCGTCGAACCAGCCGCAGCGGCGCGGACGGC
>NZ_JALBHA010001062.1:0-669 GCF_023006445.1 Bradyrhizobium sp. SHOUNA76 | reverse complement strand
GCCAACGGCGCCGGCAAGACCACCACGCTGCGCGCGATCTGCAACATGGTGCGCTCCACCGGCGGCATCGAGTTCGACGGCAAGCCGCTCAACAACCGCTCGACCGAGAGCATCGTGCGGTTCGGCATCGCCCACGTGCCGCAGGGCCGCGGCACCTTCACCACCATGACGGTGGAGGAGAATCTCCAGCTCGGGGCCATCACCCGCAAGGACAGCGCCGGCATCGTCTCCGACATCGAGCGGATGTACGCGCATTTCCCGGTGCTGAAGCAGCGCCACACCCAGCAGGCCGGCACACTGTCCGGCGGCGAGCAGCAGATGCTTGCGGTCGCCCGCGCGCTGATGCTGCGGCCGCGGCTGATGCTGCTCGACGAGCCCTCCTTCGGCCTCGCGCCGCTGGTGGTGCGCGACCTGTTCGGCATTCTCGGCAAGATCAACCGCGAGGACAAGGTGTCGATCCTGGTGGTCGAGCAGAACGCCCAGCTCGCACTCGAGCTCGCCGACCAGGCCTATGTGATCGAGACCGGCCGCATCGTGATGTCGGGCAAGGCCAAGGACATCGCGAACAACGAAGAAATCCGCAAATCCTATCTGGGTTACTGAGGGAGCCGGGACAATGGAGCTGTTCACCAACCAGGTCCTGGCCGGCATCGCCACGGGCGCGATCTA
>NZ_JALBHA010001061.1:0-670 GCF_023006445.1 Bradyrhizobium sp. SHOUNA76 | reverse complement strand
GGCTGCGCGCCGCCGCCGAGGCCGCCAACCGCGATCCCAAGGCCGCCGCCAAGATGTATGACGAGCTTGCTGCCGACCGCGGCGTGGGTGGTGAGTGGCAGGATCTTGCGAAGATCCGCGCCGCCGGCCTGCTGCTGGACAGCGCCAGCTATGCCGACATGCAGCAGCGGCTGGAGTCATCCGCCGCGCCCAAATCGACCTTCCGCCACAGCGCCCGCGAGATGCTGGCGCTGTCCGCCTGGCGCAACAACGACATGACCGCGGCCCGCAAATGGCTCGACGCGATTGGCGAAGACGGCGAAACGCCGCCCGGCTTGCGCTCGCGCGCCGAGGCTCTCCAGGCCCTGCTGCCGCCCGTCGCCAAGAGCTGACGACGGCCCTCTGACGTAACGAGACACACGATGCGCCGCACGCCACGCTTGATCGCAGCCGCCGTCCTGATCGCCTTCACGGGCGCCCTGGGCGGCTGCTCCAGCTTCGATCCAAGCGACATGCTCGACTTCCTCGACACCAAGAAGAAGCTGCCGGGCGACCGCAAGCCAGTCTTCCCGGAGGGGGTGCCTGGCCTCGAGCAGGGCGTCCCGAAGGATCTGTACAAGGGGGCGCAGCAGCAGCCCGATCCGAATGCGCCGGCGGTCGCGGCTTTGCCGGCGGAGCCTCCGCCCGAGCC
>NZ_JALBHA010001060.1:0-675 GCF_023006445.1 Bradyrhizobium sp. SHOUNA76 | reverse complement strand
CGATGCGGTGGCGCAGCTCTACAAGGGCCGCGCCCGGGCCGCACGGACCGCGTTGGTCGATGGCGAAATCGGCGTTGCCGTCATCCTCGGCGGACAGCTGCGCATCGCGCTGCGCGTGACGTTCAGGGGCGACCGTATTGCCGAGATGGAGGCGCTGGCCGATGCGGAACGGATCGCCGCGCTGGAGGTGGAAGTGCTGGAGGGGTGAGGCCCGGACTCGATATCGCGAAAACAACCCCATGCACAGTAGTCAGGTCTAGTGAAATCAATGACTTACTAGACCCTGACGGGAAGACATCGCGCCATCCTCCGATACCACTTGACGGCTCCACCTTGCGAAGCGTAGCGTCGAATACGGAATTCCGTATTCCCTCTATCTTTCGGAGCTGCCGGCGTGATCCCTCTCGACCCGCTCCCGAACCTGATCGACCAGGTCTATGCGCGGATCCTGGAGGCGATATCCGACCGCACGCTGCAGCCCGGCCAGCGCATCCGGCAGAACGAGCTGGCCGACAAGCTCGGCGTGTCGCGCCAGCCTGTCTCGCATGCGCTGCATCTGCTGCACCGGCAGGGACTAGTCGCCGAGAGCGGCAAGCGCGGCTTTGAAGTCACCCAGCTCGACCCGTCACGCATCCGCCAGCTCTACGAGGTGCGCGGCGCGATCGATGCGCTGGC
>NZ_JALBHA010000105.1:0-15331 GCF_023006445.1 Bradyrhizobium sp. SHOUNA76 | reverse complement strand
CCCACCCGCGGAGCGTTTCGACGATCGCGGGCCAGATGCCAAAGCCCGCCGGAACAAAGCCGCCAGCGGGCGCAACGCGGCCAACGGGCCACGTCCCGGCTATACCTTGGGAGCGCACTGGCCGCCCCGGCTCCGCCATTCCCCTGCACCTTACGCGACGCGATGGGTCCAGAGGCTACCGGAACGTGCAGTTGGCCGAATAGGGTACGGATCAGGAACGGGCTCGGAGGCGCCCTACTTTTCCTCTTCCATGGTCACGGCCACCGAGGCCTTGGCCGAGAGGCGGACCTTGTTGCCCTCGACATCGGCGACGAGGCCCTTGTCGATGAAATGATGATGGCCCTTGTGGCTGCCCTCGCCGCTGTCCTTCTTGGTCAGCTTGATACGGTTGCCTTCGACCTTGTCGACAGTACCGATGTGAACGCCGTCGGCGCCGATGACTTCCATATGCTCTGCGATGTTCTGCATGGTGGGCTCCTCGTTGGGGACCCACACAACGCCCGAGAGGTCCTTTCCGTTCATTCGTGACACGACCGCCCGGCGCGATGGGCGACCGTTCTGTCTCTGGACGGAGGCAGCCTCGGTTCGGGTCGATTGAGCCGAAAGTCTCATAAGGGGCCGGCCTTGGCAGGATTAAACTGTTCTCAACGCCTCCCCCGCACAGACGGGCCAGGTCGTGACAGCTCGCGGTACCGAAGGCCGCCGAAGCTCTTCTCAGGTGGTCCAAGGTTCCTCTGAGACCAGGCGTTGCGGACGCAACTCGCAATTCTCGCCTGTAGCGCCGCACACCAAACGCACTCCGCGAGCGAACTGGCGCTGAAATGCGCGAGGAGTGGCGTTTGAATTCGATAGGAGCAGCACATGGCAGTTCAAGTACCGCACGATTTCCGCCGCGTGATCGTTGCTGCATCGGTGGGAAACGTCATCGAATGGTATGATTTCTATATCTTTGGCAGCCTGGCCGCAGTTCTATCGGTCAAGTTCTTTGAGCAGTCCCACCCCGTCGCCGCCCTGCTCAGCACGATCGCGCTGTTCACTGCAGGATTTCTGATCCGTCCGCTGGGGGCATTCCTGTTCGGATGGATGGGTGACCGGGTCGGCCGCAAATATACGTTTCTCATCACGCTCAGCGGAATGGGACTGGGCACGGGAGCGATCGGATTGATCCCAACCTACCAGTCGATCGGGCTGGCGGCTGCGTTCCTTCTCTTCGGCTTGCGCATGATCCAGGGGCTGTGCCTCGGCGGCGAATATGGCGGCGCCATCACCTATGTCGCGGAGCATGTGCCTGACGACAAGCGCGGCTACTACACCGGCTGGCTACAGACCTCTCCGACTCTCGGGATCGTGGTGTCGCTCGCAGTCATCGTTCTGACCCGAACCTATGCCGGCAATCAGGCCTTCGACGAATGGGCGTGGCGCGTTCCGTTCCTGCTCTCCTTCCTGCTGGTGGCCATCGCGATCTATATCCGCCTCCAGCTCCAGGAGACGCCGATCTTCCAGGAGATCAAGGCCCGCGGACAGATGACGAGGAATCCGTGGAAGGAGGCCTTCCTCAGTTCGAACATCAAATACATCGGGATCGCCATCGTGGTCCTGATCGGACAGGGCGTGGTCTGGTACAGTGGTCAATTCTGGGCGCTGTACTTTCTGCAGCAGGTCTCCAAGGTGGACCCGGTGACCTCGGCCTACATCGTGGGAGCCGCGCTGCTCATTGCAACGCCGAGCCTGATCTTCTTTGGCTGGCTGTCAGATCACATCGGCCGCAAGCCGGTGATCCTCGGAGGTATGCTGCTCGCCGCGATCACGTACTATCCGCTGTATCTGTGGCTGGGATCGGTCACGCAGCCCGGCAACATCAACTATCCGATCGCGATCTTCATCATCTTCATCCTCGTTTGCTATGTCGGGATGGTGTACGGGCCGGTCGGCGCGTTTCTGGCGGAATTCTTCCCCGCCAGGATCAGGTACACGTCGGTCTCCGTGCCGTACCACATCGGCAACGGTTGGGGTGGCGGATTGGTGCCGTTCATCACCTCGGCGGCATTCGCCGCGACCGGCAGCATCGGCTACGCACTGATCTACCCGATCGTGGTCCCCGCGGTGTGCTTCGTGCTCGCTGTCTTCCTGATGCCGGAGACGCGCAAGATCAGCATCTGGCAACCGATCGAGCCCAGAGCCGCATTGTAACGTAACCACCTCTCCTCCGGCCGCCAGCCGATGGCGGTCGGAGAGGAGCCGGCAACCGCTCGTCTCAGCCGGCGCGGTGAGGCCAGTGATCGTGCCACCAGGTACTGAAGTCGCGATCGGTTATCAATTCCCAGGCAGCGAGCAAGATCACCAATAGGCCCGACAACACGCTGCTGACCGTGGCCGATACGGGCTCATAGCCAATGGACCAAGGCGCCAGCACCAGAGCCAGGCCCAGCAGCATTTCGCCCCACTCTTCCAGGTAGGACGGGACGACAAAGGCTTCCACGGCAAACAGCATGACGCCGAGCCCGAGTGCGATGGTGATCCAGACAGCAGCCCCGGATAAGCCGAGGACGAAGGACGACAGGACCAGCCACACGCCCACCAACAGGCTACCAGCGTCTTGCCAATGTTGGATGCGCATGATGTTCACCTCCCTTCTCGTATTGATGTGGGGGCGCCCCGGTGAAGAACCATCCCTCCGTCCTGCGCTGTGTTGCCGCGACCAGGAGCCGGCGCCCCATCCGGCCGCCCATGCCCCGGAAAGGGCCCTTGCAAGTGCGGCGCACCAGGATGCAGACTATCGGCGCTTGACAGGTGTCAATGTCTGCCGTTCTCGGCCTACCCGGTTCGCGCCCAGAACAAGAGGGAGATGACGCCATGCGAGAAATGGAAATCCACGATTATGCGCGGCAGTTGCTGGAAGCCCATGGCCCCAAGGCCATTGCGGAAGCCGCTCAAAACGCCATCGACCTCGAGCAGAAGGGCGAGCTCGAATTGGCAAAAACCTGGCGACACATCGAAGACGCGATGAAGCTGATGCGCGGGCCGCATCAAAGCTGACTGCCGTCGCGCGAAGCATGCCTGACTGCGGCGACAACGCCGAACGTGGACCACAGTCCGTCGCGAGCCGCTAGGTTGCGGCCGAGCGGCTACGCGATCTCGGGACGCTGACCTGGGAGCGAAGCCATGGTTGCGAAATGCACGACAGCCGAAGACCTCGTGAAGGCGATCACGGACGAGAAAGTCCAGATGATCGATTTGCGGTTCACCGACCTGCCGGGGATGTGGCAACATTTTTCCGTCCCGCCGAGCGCGGTGACTGCCGATGCGCTCAATGAGGGCATTGGGTTCGATGGCTCATCGATCCGAGGCTTCCAGGAGATCCAGGAAAGCGACATGCTGGTCGTCGCCGATCCGACGACGGCATTCGTCGACCCCTATAGTCCGGCCAAAACCCTGGTTCTCATCTGCAACATCCGCGACCCCGTGACCAGCCAGTCCTATAGCCGGGATGCCCGCTACATCGCCCAGAAAGCCGAAACCTACCTCAAGAGCACCGGCCGTGCCGATACGAGCTATTTCGGCCCGGAAGCGGAGTTCTTCGTCTTCGACGAGGTGCGCTACGCACAGGGCATCAACTACGCCATGCACGCAATCGACTCCAGCGAAGGCAGCTGGAACACCGGCTCCGAGGAAGGGCCGAATCTCGGCCACAAACCGCGCCCGAAGGAGGGATACTTTCCCGTTCCCCCGACCGACAGCATGCAGGCGCTACGCACTGAAATGGTGCTGACGATGGAATCTCTGGGGATCCAGATCGAGGCCCATCACCATGAAGTCGCAACCGGCGGCCAAAACGAGATCGACATGCGCTTCACCACCCTCACCCGCATGGCCGACAACCTGATGATGTACAAATACGTGGTGAAGAACACCGCGCATCAGCACGGCAAGACCGCGACATTCATGCCGAAGCCGCTGTTCGAGGACAACGCTTCGGGCATGCACGTTCACCAATCGCTCTGGAAGGGTGAGACCAATCTGTTCTACGACAAAGGTGACTACGCCGAGTTGAGCCAGCTCGGCCGCTACTACATCGGCGGGCTTTTGAGCCACGCCTGGGCGTTGTGCGGGCTTTGCGCCCCCACCACGAATTCCTATCGGCGTCTGGTGCCGGGCTATGAAGCTCCGATCAACCTCGTCTACTCCCAGCGCAATCGCTCAGCCTGCTGCCGGATTCCGATGTATTCGCCGAATCCGCGCGCCAAGCGCGTCGAGTTTCGTTCGCCAGATCCGTCCTGCAATCCCTACCTGGCCTTCGCGGCAATGCTGATGGCTGGCCTCGACGGTATCGACAAGCGGATCGACCCCGGCAGCCCGATCGACAAGAATCTCTACGACCTCCCGCCTGCGGAGGCGAAGGAGGTGAAGTCCACGCCAGGATCGCTGGACCAGGCGCTCGACGCGCTCGAGCGCGATCACGCATTCCTGCTACGCGGCGATGTCTTCACCGCCGACGTGATCGAAACCTGGCTCGACTACAAGCGCAAGAAGGAGGTCGACCCGATCCGCCTGCGACCTCATCCTTACGAGTTCCATCTCTACTACGACGTCTAGCGGGCGGCGACCGCGCGCCTGGTGGGACGGGCAGAGCCCCACTGCTAGATCATCGGGACCCGCGACGAGACGTGATGATTGACGATCTTCCAATCGGCATCCTCGCGAATAATCACCCAGGTGATCTTCACCGACAGCGGCGGACCTTCCTCGCCGAGGTCGAACGAGGCGATGGCGGCCATGTTGATCACGTCAGAGGCGACCCACGCGGATATCACCTCGGAGAAGGTGACGCTGGGCGAATGCCAGCGCGGCAAGCCGTTGAAATAGGCCGCGACGCCTTCCCGGCCGCGGTAAAGCCGTGGATTCGAGCCGAAGAAGAAAGCGTTCCGTGAGTAGAGCGCAGCAATGTCGGCTGCGTCGAGCTTCCCAAAGCCGACAGACCACTTCGCCATGATGGCGGACACGATATCGTCGGCTTGCATCCCGTGCCCCTACCCCTTCGCGACTTCCTTCGCAAAGGTGTCCCGGAGCCCGATGGTGCGGCTGAACACCGGCTTGCCCGGCGTGGAGTCCTTGTCGCGCACGAAATAGCCCTGGCGCTCGAACTGCATCGGCTCGGTCGCATTGCTCTCGGCAACCGACGCTTCGATCCGCGCGTCGGAGAGTATCTCCAGCGAATTCGGATTGAGATCGGCTGCAAAATTCGAGGCGTCCGGGCTCGGATTGGCGAACAGCTGGTTGTAGATGCGGATCTCCGCGGGCACGGACGCCGCCGCCGGCAGCCAATGCATGGTCGCCTTGACCTTGCGGCCGTCGGGCGCGTTGCCGCCCTTGGTCGCGGGGTCGTAGGTGCAACGCAGCTCCACCACCTCACCCTTGTCGTTCTTGATCACGCCGGTGCACTTGACGAAATAGGCGTAGCGCAGCCGCACCTCGTTGCCCGGCGACAGGCGGAAGAACTTCTTCGGCGGGGTCTCCATGAAGTCGTCCTGCTCGATATAGAGCTCGCGGCCGAACGTGATTTTCCGCGTGCCCGCGCTGGGATCGTCCGGGTGGTTGATCGCCTCGAGTTCCTCGGTCTGCCCTTCCGGATAGTTCTCGATCACCACCTTGAGCGGCCGCAGCACGCCCATACGCCGCTGCGACGTGCGGTTCAGCTCCTCGCGGATGCAGAACTCCAGCATGCCGACATCGACCACGCTGTTGGCTTTCGCAACCCCAATGCGCTTGACGAATTCGCGCAAGGCTGCCGGCGGCACGCCGCGGCGACGCATGCCCGCCATGGTCGGCATCCGCGGATCATCCCAGCCTGCGACATGGCCGTCGCGGACGAGCTGGGTCAGCACGCGCTTGGACAGCAGCGTGTAGGTCAGGTTCAGCCGCGCGAATTCATACTGGTGCGGCTGTGACGGCACCGGCAGTTTCTCGATGAACCAGTCGTAGAGCGGCCGGTGGTCCTCGAACTCCAGCGTGCAGATCGAGTGCGTGATGCCCTCGATCGCATCGGACTGGCCGTGCGCATAATCGTAGCTCGGATAGATGCTCCATTTGGTGCCGGTGCGCGGATGGTGCGCGTGCAGGATGCGGTAGAGCACGGGATCGCGCAAATTGATGTTGCCCGCGGCCATGTCGATCTTGGCCCGCAGCACGCGCGCGCCGTTCGGGAATTCACCGGCCTTCATGCGCCGGAACAGGTCGAGGTTTTCGTCCACACTGCGGTCGCGGAACGGCGAGTTCTTGCCCGGCTCGGTCAGCGTGCCGCGGGAGGTGCGGATCTCCTCCTGGGTCTGGTCGTCGACATAGGCGAGCCCGTCGCGGATCAGCTGCTCCGCCCATTCGTACAGGCGCTCGAAATAATCCGAGGCGAAGAACAGATTTTTGCCCCAGTCGAAGCCGAGCCAGCGCACGTCGGCCTGGATGGAATCGATATATTCCTGCTCTTCCTTGACCGGATTGGTGTCGTCGAAGCGCAAGTGGCAGCGGCCCGGAAACTCCTGGGCGATGCCGAAATTCAGTGCGATCGACTTGGCGTGGCCGATATGCAGGTAACCGTTCGGCTCCGGCGGGAACCGGGTCACGATCTCCCGGTACCTGCCCTGATCGAGGTCGGCCTGAATGATGTCACGAATGAAATCGCGCCCAACCTCAGCTGCCACCGGTTCTGTCATTACGAAAATCCTGTCGGGAAATCAGCGGCCCTTCTGCCAAATTCGGAAGGCTGAGCCAAGAGCTTAAGCAAGGCCTGGCAGGTCCGCCGACGGGCTTTGTTTATGTCCCGTTCCTGCTATACACCACCGCCTCCAATGCATAGGCCCTGCCAAGAATGACCGATTCCGTCGTCACCCGCTTTGCCCCCTCGCCGACCGGCTTCCTCCATATCGGGGGCGCCCGCACGGCGCTGTTCAATTGGCTCTATGCGAAGAAGCATGGCGGCAAGATGCTGCTGCGGATCGAGGACACCGATCGGGAGCGCTCCACGGAGGCCGCGATCGGCGCCATCCTCGACGGCCTGAAATGGCTGGAGCTCGGCTGGGACGGCGAGGTCATCTACCAGTTCAGCCGCGCCGCGCGCCACCGCGAGGTCGCCGAGCAGCTGCTCGCCGACGGCAAGGCCTATCGCTGCTACGCGACCGCCGAGGAGCTCGCCGCCATGCGCGAGAAAGCGCGTGCGGAAGGGCGAACCCGCCTCTATGACGGCATGTGGCGCGACCGCGATCCCGCGACGGCCCCGTCCAACGTCAAACCGACGATCCGCCTGCGCGCGCCGCAGACCGGCGAGACCGTGATCGAGGATCAGGTCCAGGGCCGCGTGGTCTGGCAGAACGAGAACCTCGACGACCTCGTCCTGCTGCGCGGCGATGGCAACCCCACCTACATGCTCGCCGTGGTGGTCGATGACCACGACATGGGCGTCACCCACGTGATCCGCGGCGACGACCATCTGATCAACGCGGCCCGCCAGAAGCAGATCTACGATGCGATGGGTTGGGCTCTGCCGAGCATGTCCCACATTCCCCTGATCCACGGCCCCGACGGCTCGAAGCTGTCCAAGCGGCATGGCGCGCTGGGCGTCGATGCCTACCGCGCCATGGGATATTTGCCGGCCGCGCTCCGCAATTACCTCGTCCGGCTCGGCTGGAGCCATGGCGACCAGGAGATCTTCTCGACCGAGGAGATGATCGCGGCGTTCGACCTTGCCAGCGTCGGCCGGGCCGCTGCCCGCTTCGATTTTGCCAAGCTGGAAAATCTCAACGGCCATTACATCCGCCACGCCGACGATCAATCACTCGTGAAGATGTTCGAGGACGTGCTCGACCATCTCGTGCCCAGCCGCGACGAGCTTAAGGCCAAGTTAAGCGACACCACGCGCGCGCAACTCCTCAAAGCCATGCCGGCTCTGAAGGAGCGCGCCAAGACGCTGATCGAGCTGATCGACAGCGCCTATTTCATCTTCGCCGACCGTCCCTTGGAGCTCGATCCCAAGGCGCAGGCGCTGCTGACACAAGAGAACCGCAAGCTGATCGGCCAGCTTCATTCCGCGCTCGAGAAAGTCGAGACGTGGAGCGGGGCCAGCACGGAAGCCGCCCTGCGCGCTTTTACCGAGGAAAATAGTCTCAAGCTCGGCGCGGTCGCCCAGCCCTTGCGGGCGGCGCTGACCGGACGGACGACGTCGCCTGGTATATTTGAGGTTTTGGACGTTCTGGGACGCCAGGTGAGCCTCGCCCGGCTTAAGGACCAGTCTACGACGTAAGTCGACCATGCGTGGGGTATCTTGCAGCGCACACAGCAATAATATACCCATCTCCCCCGTACCTTCTGGAACATCCGGCCTGCCCCATCATCTCGCAAAGGGGCCTCCGGCTCCGGCCCGTTTCACATTTCATCGGGGACCAACGATGGACGCAAAACCGAGCAATAAGACCGCTACACTGACGGTCGGAAACAAGAACTACGATCTCCCGATCCATAGCGGCAGCGTCGGGCCTGATGTCGTCGATATCGGCAAGCTCTACGGCCAGTCCGGCCTGTTCACCTATGATCCCGGCTTCACCTCCACCGCGAGTTGCCAGTCCAAGATCACCTATATCGACGGCGACGCGGGCGTGCTGGAATACCGCGGCTACCCGATCGAGCAGCTCGCCGAGAACGGTGACTTCCTCGAGACCTGCTATCTCCTGCTCTACGGGAACCTGCCGACCGCCGCGCAGAAGAAGGATTTCGACGACCGCGTGATCCATCACACAATGGTGCACGAGCAGATGGCCCGCTTCTTCCAGGGCTTCCGCCGCGACGCCCATCCGATGGCGGTGATGGTGGCCTCGGTCGGCGCGCTCGCCGCGTTCTATCACGACAGCACCGACATCAACGATCCGAAGCAGCGCATGATCGCTTCCATGCGCATGATCGCGAAGATCCCGACGCTGGCCGCGATGGCCTACAAGTACACGGTCGGCCAGCCCTTCGTGTATCCGAAGAACTCGCTCTCGTTCTCCGAGAACTTCCTCAACATGTGCTTCGCCGTGCCCTGCGAGGACTACAAGATCAACCCGGTGCTGGCTGACGCGCTGGACAAGATCTTCATCCTGCACGCCGATCACGAACAGAACGCATCGACGTCGACGGTGCGTATCGCCGGCTCTTCCGGCGCCAACCCGTTCGCCTGCATCGCCGCCGGCATCGCCTGCCTGTGGGGCCCGGCGCACGGCGGCGCCAACGAAGCCGCGCTCGCGATGCTCGCCGAGATCGGCTCCGTGGACAATATCCCCGAGTTCATCGCCAAGGTGAAGGACAAGAACTCTGAAGTCCGCCTGATGGGCTTCGGTCATCGCGTCTACAAGAACTACGATCCGCGCGCCAAGATCATGCAGAAGATGTGTCACGCCGTGCTCAAGGAGACCGGCCATGGCGACGATCCGATGCTGAAGGTGGCGATGGAGCTCGAGAAGATCGCGCTCAGCGACCAGTACTTCATCGACCGCAAGCTCTACCCGAACGTCGACTTCTATTCGGGCATCACGCTGAAGGCGATGGGCTTCCCGGTCTCGATGTTCACCGTGCTGTTCGCGGTCGCCCGCACCGTCGGCTGGATCAGCCAGTGGAGCGAGATGATCGAGGACCCGCAGCAGAAGATCGGCCGTCCGCGCCAGCTCTACACCGGCGTCACCCGCCGCGACTATGTCGCGATCAAGGATCGCAAGTAAGTTCGAACGGAAGTGTCCAACGAAACGGCGCCATCGCAAGATGGCGCCGTTTTTGTTTGTGCGCTTGTAGGGTGGGCAAAGTGCAGCGTGCCCACCACCTGTCCGCGACAGGTACGAAATCGTGGGCACGCTTCGCTTTGCCCACTCTACGAGACCGATCGTACCGCTCCACGCTTGCTGCCGCGCACAACAACAAGTCCCTGCATGTGGCAGCGAACGCTTGACAGTCGAAACCCTCCGCGCGCATTCTTACACTAAGTAAGAATGACCACAGGGATGGAAATGCCGGAGCAGCCGAGAAGTCGGCGGCAGACGCGCGCTGCCATTTTGACTCATCTGCTTCAGTCGGGCGGCTCGTTTCGTCCGCCTCTGGCCAAGGCCGTGCGCCTGTCCGAGGCGAGCCTGTCGCGCATCCTGTTTGACCTGAAGTCCGAAGGCCTGATCGAGGAAGTGCGGCGCCCTGCCCCTTACGTCGGCGGCCCGACCGGTCTCGTGTCGCTCGATGGCTCGGTCGCGCTTGCGGCCTTCGAGCTGACCGCTCAACGGCTCAGCGTCGGCGTCGGCGGCCTGTCGGGCAAACTGCACTACACCGAGCGTGTGAAGCTACCGAAGACGCCGACCGTCGAGACCGTCGGCCGGGCGTTTCGCGAAGCCATGACATTGTTGCGCGACTGGACGCGGCGCCGCCGGATCACCCTCTCCCAGATCGGCGTCTCGATTCCCGGCCTCGGCCGTCTCAGCATATCGGCCAATCCGATCATTCCCTGCGATGTCGGGCGTATCAGGGACATGTTCGGCGAGATGTTCGCCGACGTGCGGCTCGAGTTCACCAATTCGGTCGTCGCGCACGCCACCTTTCACCGCTGCCGCGCGGAAAATTATCCGTTCAGCGACACCCATCTGTTCGTTTTCGTCAGCCACGGCGTTGCCGGCGCCTGGATGGATGATCCAACCGAAGCCGACAACCTTCAGCCGGTCGAGCTCGGCCACATGGTGTTCGGTCCCGACGGGCCGCGTTGCCGCTGCGGCCACAATGGCTGTGTCGAGGCGTACACGTCGCTTCCTGCCCTTGCCGAGCTTCTCGGCGTTGCCGAAGCCGAATTGCTCCAGCTCGGCAGCGAATGGGTGAACACGATCCCGCTCGCCTCGCGCGTGCGCCAGGAGCTGCGCCGGCGCTTGTTCCGGCTTGGCCTTGCGATCGGCAACACGCTGAACGTGAAGCCGTGCGGCGGCGTTGCGATCAGCGGCTGGCCGTCGCTTCTCGCCGACGACGATCGCAACGCCGTGGTCGAAGGACTGGACGCCTGTCTGCTGGGCGGTCGCAAATTGGCGCAGGTGTCCCTCGCCTTCGTGCCGCCATCGACCGGCAACGATCCGCAGGCTGCACTTGCCTTCGCCGCCTTTTGTCTCGCCAGCCGCGGCGGGATGCCCGCGGCATCGACGGAGGCGGCCTGACATGCGCTGAGCCTGCACGGCCCCACACGCGCCGAGATTTCACACCGGGAGGAACTGCCATGCCGATCACAACAACAAGGCGCCGTCTGCTCGCTGGATCCGTTGCCACGCTCGCACTGCCGGCATTTGCCCGCGCGCAAGGCGCGGCCAAACCGCGCCTGACCGTGATCTCGCAATGGTCCGCAGGCAGCGATGGCGCGGCCATTACGGCGCTCGGCAAGAAATTCGAGGAGAAGGGCGGCGTCTGGCAGCATTCGCCCGTGCCCGGGTTCACCACCGAGATGATGAACAAGCTGCGGGCGCAGATCATGGCCGGCGATCCGCCGGCCTGTTCGCAACTCAAGGGCCCCGAGATTGCGGCGTGGTCGAAGATTGCCCCGACCGTCGATCTCGATGCCCTTGTCGCTGCCGCCGGTTACGAGAAGGTCGTCGCGCCGGACCTTGCGAAACTGCACAAGCCGGGCGGCAAATGGATCGCACTGCCGCTGCAGATCTACAGCACCAACATGCTGTTTCTGTCCAAGCGCGCCATGGACAAGGCCAAAGCCGACAAGATCCCCGTCACCTGGGCTGACTTCAACGATCTCGCCGAAAAGATGAAGGCGGGCGGTGTCGCCTATCCCATCGCCAACGGCGGGACCCGCCCGGACGACGGACAAAAGTTCGAGGCCGCCTTGGCGGGCATCAGTCCTCTCGCTTACCGCGCCGCCATCATGAACCTCGAGAAGAAGGCTCTCGAGGGTCCCGAGATCAAGGCTGCGTTCGCGCAAGTGCGCAAGATCGCCGACTGGATGGATCCCAACGTCGGCGCCCAGCACTTCTCGACCAATTTGAAGCGCTTCATCGACGGCGACATGGGCATGATGATCATGGGCGGCTGGGCACAAGGCGTCCTGCGCAACGCCGGCTTCAAGTTCGAGGACTTCGTGATTGCGCCGGGCCCCAGCGACAACAGCAAGCCGGTCTTCCTGTTGAATGCAGATGCCTTCATCTTCTGGCAGCGCAAGGAGGCGGACTTGCAAGCCGGCCAGACCCTGATGGCCCAGCTCGTCATGGATCCGGCGATCCAGACCATGTACTCGCAGATCACGGGATCGATCCCCGTGCGTACCGATGTCGATCTGTCCGGTGAAGGCTGGTCGGACGGTCAACGGCGAACCGGCGCAGCTCTGAAGGAGGCTATTGCCAGCAATCAGGCAGTCCTGAGCCTTGCGCACAATATGGCGCAGGAAAACGGCATGACCGCCGCGATGATCGACGTCATCACGGAGTACGTGAAGAACAAGACGATCAAGCCCGAGCAGGCGGCCACGCGCCTCGCCGAGGCCGTCGAGGGCTCACGTTGAGCAATGCCGCTGCGATGAGACCGGGCCGACCGGCGCTTCCTGAATGGGTGCGCCGGCTGCCCGAATATCTGATGATCTGGGTGCCGCTGCTGCTCTCCGCAGCGCACCTCGTCTCGTTCTCGCTGTGGACGATCTGGATCTCGTTCACGCCATCCACCCTCGTCCCTGTTGCGGGCTGGGTGGGATTGCGCAACTACTCGGCGGTCGCGGCATCGCGGAACTGGCAGATCGCCTTCGATAATCTGTTGCTGTTCGGCATCTCTTTCGTGGTGTTGAGCGCGGCGACCGGCCTCGTCCTTGCGATCCTGCTCGATCAGCGCATTCGCGGCGAGAACGTGCTGCGATCCATCTTCCTCTACCCGCTCGCGGTGTCGTTCGTGGTCACCGGCACGGTCTGGAGCTGGCTGCTCAATCCTGGCCTTGGAATCCAGAAGCTCGTCCACGACCTCGGCTGGACCTCCTTCAAGTTCGACTGGCTGATCGACCGCGACATGGCCATCTGGACCATCGTCATCGCCGCGATCTGGCAATCCTCCGGCTTTGCCATGGCGCTGTTCCTTGCCGGCCTCAGGTCCGTCGACGGCGACATCGTCAAGGCCGCGCAGATTGATGGCGCCGGACCGATCCGGATGTACCGACGCATCATTCTGCCGTCGCTTTGGCCGATCACCATCACCGTCGTCGTGATCCAGTTGCAGTTCGCGATTTCGACATTCGATCTCGTCCGCGCGCTCACCAACGGCGGGCCGGGAATTGCGACCCAGCTGCCCGCCCTCGTCGTCTACGACCTGATGTTCCAGCGCAGCCTGCTCGGCCGAGGCGCGGCGGCGGCGGTGCTCATGCTGCTCATTCTCCTCGCGGTCCTGCTGCCCTATGCGGCGTGGCGATATCTCCAGCGGCGGCGGGCGAGCCATGCGTGAGCGGGGCTTCGCACCAAGCCGGATCCTGATCTACCTCATCGTCCTGCTGATCGCTGTGGCCTGGCTCGCGCCGCTGGCCGTCGTCGTCCTGAACTCGCTCCGCACCAACGAGGAGATCGCGCAAGGTTCGATGATCGGCTGGCCGCAACATCTGGCCTGGGGCAACTACGCCGCGGCCTGGAGCGGCTTTTGCGTCGCCGAGACCTGCGCCGGCATCCGGCCGTACATGCTGAACTCCGCGCTGGTCACGATTCCCGCGACGATCTTCTCGACCTTACTCGGTGCGGTCGCGGGTTACGCGGTGTCGCTCTGGCGTTTTCGCGGCGACAACTGGATCTACGGAATCGTGACGCTTGGCCTTTTCCTTCCCCAGCAGATGCGCCTCTTGCCCTGGACCATCGTGCTGCGGGACATCGGTCTGATCAACACGCTGGCGGGGCTCGTGCTGATCCACACCATCCAGGGGCTGTCCTTCACCACGCTGTTCTGCCGGAACTACTATGTCGCCATCCCCCATGAACTGATCAGGGCCGCGCGGATCGACGGCGCCGGGTTCTTTCGCATTTTCTGGCGCATCATCCTGCCGCTGTCGCCGCCTATCCTGATCGTCACCGTGATCTGGCAGTTCACGCATATCTGGAACGAATTCCTCTATGGCGTGACGTTCACGAGCGGCCAGCAGCAGCCGGTCACGGCCGCTCTCATCGCGCTATCTGCCGCGGTGGCAGACATCCCGCAGCATGGCGTGCAGAGCGCCGCGGTGATCATCGCAGCGCTCCCCACTTTGTTGATCTATGTCCTCGGCGGCCGGTACTTCGTGCGAGGCCTCACCGCCGGGGCCGTGAAATGATGAGGCCATCATGGCGGCACTGAGCATTCGCACTCTGTCGAAGCGCTACGCCAATCTGGAGGTGCTGAAGGGCGTCGATCTCGACATCGAAAGCGGCGAGTTCACGGTGCTTGTCGGGCCATCCGGGTGCGGCAAGTCCACGCTGCTCAACATCGTTGCCGGGCTCGATCATCCGAGCGCAGGGACAGTCGAGATCGGCGGACGCGTGGTCAATAACATCCCGCCCAAGGATCGCGACATCGCCATGGTGTTCCAGTCCTACGCGCTCTATCCATCGATGACGGTACGCCAGAACATCACCTTCGGCATGGAATGCCGAGGCGTAGCCAAGGCCGAGCAGGAGAAGGCGGTCGCGAACGTGGCGAAGCTGCTCCAGATCGAGCCGCTGCTCGGACGCAAACCTTCGCAGCTCTCCGGCGGCCAGCGCCAGCGCGTGGCGATGGGGCGCGCATTGGTGCGGGATCCCCTGCTCTTCCTGTTCGACGAGCCGCTCTCTAACCTCGACGCCAAGCTGCGCGTGGAGATGCGGATGGAGATCAAGCGGCTGCACCAGCGCATCGGCGCCACCATCGTCTACGTCACCCACGACCAGATCGAGGCGATGACGATGGCGACGCGGATCGCCGTGATGCATCGCGGCGTGGTGCAGCAGTTCGCCGATCCGGATACGGTGTATCGCTACCCCGCCAATCTGTTCGTGGCGCGCTTCATGGGCTCGCCGCCGATGAACACCATGCCGGCCCGGCTCGAGGCAGGCAGCGACGGGCCGATGGTCGTGATCGGCGCCGGGCGGCCGGACGAGGTTCGCCTTCGTCTGCAGGGCTACGATGCGGCGGCACCCTATCTCGGCCGCGAGGTGGTGTTCGGGATCAGGCCAGAGTGTATTGCCGAGGGGGACCGCGCGTTCTCCGGCGCCGTGAGCGCGCCGGTTGTAATCACCGCGCCGGTCGAGATGGTCGAGCCCACCGGTGCCGAGACCATTGTCCTGCTCCGGCTCGGCGGCGAACCGGCGCAAGCGCGCAT
>NZ_JALBHA010001059.1:0-676 GCF_023006445.1 Bradyrhizobium sp. SHOUNA76 | reverse complement strand
TGATGCGCGACGTGGCTGCCGCGACCGCCATGGGCGAGCGCGGACGGGCGCGCGTGCTCGAACGATTCAGCCTCGATGCCGAAGCGGCGCGGATCGGCCAGGTCTATCGGCCGCTGCTCTGAGCCGTCGCTTGCACCGGCTGCGAACAAAAAACGCGAAAACAACCCCATGCACAGTAGCCGGGGCGAGCGAAATCAATGGCTTGGCCGGCGAAGCGGTGTCGCTGCGGATTTTGCGAATTCGGTTTGACCCGTCGGGCAAAACACTGGCAGGATGTCATCATCGGCGCAGCCCAATGGCCTCACGTCGTAGTGCGCGCCCCAGCCTCACTCAGCACCCTCTCCGCAATCGCAACCACCTCCGTCGCGGCGATATCCCGCATGCAGTGGTGGTCGTTCATCTTGCAAATCGTGCTCTGGCAGGGCTGGCAGGACAGCACGCTCTTGTCCTGGACCACGGTTGCAGCGAGGCCGTTGAGCGGCGCCCAGAGATAGGGGCTGGTCGGGCCGAAGATGCCCATGGTGGGCGTGCCCAGGGCGGCTGCGATGTGCATCAGGCCTGAGTCGTTGGAGATGGCGACACCGGCCGCGGCCATGGCCAGCACGCCGTTGCGTAAGTCGTTGCCGGTGAGGTCACGCACGCCCGGGCCGCCTGCCGCGACGATCTCCTGGGCGAG
>NZ_JALBHA010001058.1:0-677 GCF_023006445.1 Bradyrhizobium sp. SHOUNA76 | reverse complement strand
CGTAGGTCAGCGTCCGCTCGGCGAACTCGCCGTGGATCGCCGATCTCGTCATGGGCCCAGGCCGCCTTGCCGAACAGGTCCAGCACGCTGCCATCAGGCACGTGCCACGACTTGCCGATCCGGCTGCCGAGCTCGGTGCGCACGGCCGTGACCGTGCGTGCGTCGTAGTTGAGCGCGAACTGTGCCGAGCCCGCGGCCGCCGTTTCGCCGTAGGACGGCGTGCGGAAGCCCTGCACCTGAACCGCCGCATAGGGAGTCAGGTCGAGCGCGGTCCAAAGCGGAATGCGATAGCCGCCTTCGATGCGCGCACCGAGGTCGTGGGCATTGAAGTCGGCACGCAGCGTGTCGGCGCCCGCGACGCGCACGGTACGAAAGGCGGACGTCCAGTAATTGCCGCAGGAGACCGCGCCCGACACGTAGGCGGCACCGAACTTGTACGCACCGTAGACGCCGGCCAGCAGCACGTCGCTGCGGCCGTTGCCGAGATCACTGGCCAGCGACCACGAGGTCGCACCGCCCGCCAGCAAGAAGCCGACCCGCGTGTCCGGAGACATGCGATAATCGGCGCCCGCCGCGAAGCCGCCGGCGTTCGACCTGACATCGTGGCTGCCGACGACGGCCGCATCGCCGTTGGTCTTGCTGCTGCCGCCGAATGCGGTACCCCACACGTTCCAGCG
>NZ_JALBHA010001057.1:0-679 GCF_023006445.1 Bradyrhizobium sp. SHOUNA76 | reverse complement strand
CTTGCGCTCGCCCAGCACGTGGTCGATGGCGGCGCCGACCGCGGCGATGCGCCGCGCGACCTCGCCTTCCGGCACGCGCACCGCAAAGCCCTTGGGGAATTCCTCGGCGATGAAGCCGGTCGACAGCCTCCCCTCGCGCCAGCGCGGATGATGCATCAGCGCCGACAGGAACGGGATGTTGTGGCGGATGCCGTCGACATAGAACGAATCCAGCGCGGTCGCCTGTGCCTCGATCGCGGCCGCGCGCGACGGCGCGTGGGTGACGAGCTTGGCGATCATCGGATCATAATGGATCGAGATCTCGCCGCCCTCCTGCACGCCGGTGTCGTTGCGGATGGTGATGCCGTCGTGGCTGGCTTCCGCCGGCGGGCGATATTTCACCAGGCGCCCGATCGAGGGCAGGAAGTTGCGGAACGGGTCTTCGGCGTAGAGACGCGATTCCACCGCCCAGCCCGTCAGCGTGACGTCCTTCTGCGCGATGGCGAGCTTCTCGCCCGCGGCAACGCGGATCATCTGCTCGACGAGGTCGATGCCGGTGACGAGCTCGGTGACGGGATGCTCGACCTGCAGGCGCGTGTTCATCTCCAGGAAGTAGAAGCTCTTGTCTTGCCCTGCGACGAACTCGACGGTGCCGGCGGAGTCGTAATTCACGGCTTTCGCCAGCGCGACCGCCTGCTCG
>NZ_JALBHA010001056.1:0-682 GCF_023006445.1 Bradyrhizobium sp. SHOUNA76 | reverse complement strand
CGAGCTCGATACGCGTATTCAACGCAAGACCACCCGCGCCATTGCGCGCGTCAAAACTCGCCGACATCTCGCCGCCGCCGACGCCGCCTTTCAGCGCATCGAGCGCGAGCGACTGGCCGTCGCCGCGGATCGTGCCGCCGAAGGGGCGAAGCTCGATACCGCCGGGCAACGTTCCGCGCAACGCCTGGAACGCGATCCGGCCGCGCCAGCCCGTGATGAGCCCTGCGCTCATCGGTTCGCCCGTATCATGCCCGGCCGCGCCGATCGCCATCGCGAGCGCCGGCGCAAGATCGAGCGTATCGAGACCGACTTCGCCGTCGACGCTCTTCTCCTGATCCAGCGTCACCGCCAGATGGCCGCGCAGATGTGAGCCGGCCGCATTGCCATCGAGATCGTCGAAGGTCAGGCGATTGCCTTTCAGCCCGACGCGGGAGGACAGGCTGACGTTCCGCGCCGATTTGTCGGTCGGGCTGGTCCCGAGCAGCGGCGCCAGATTGGCGTTGCGCACGCGCAGATTCATGCTGCCCTTCGGCTCCGACAATTCGACACTGCCTTGCGCATCGGCATCCAGACCGCCACCGCTGAGCTTTGCGTTCAATTGCAACGGCCGCCGCCAGGCGCCGGTCAGCCTGCCCTCGAATTGCGAAGCGCCCTCGCCTGCGGCCACCACGCGATCGAGCCC
>NZ_JALBHA010001055.1:0-682 GCF_023006445.1 Bradyrhizobium sp. SHOUNA76 | reverse complement strand
CCAGCCGGTTGGCCCGCCGTTCGATCTCCGCGTAGCTCAGCTGGCGCCCGCCATCGATCACCGCGACCGCATCCGGCGTTCGCATGGCCTGCGCCGTCACCAGATCGTGCAGGCATGCCTCCGACGGATAGGCCGAACACGTCTCGTTCCACTCCTCCACCAATTGCCGCCGCTCCGCCTCCGGCAGCATCGCAAGCTCGGATAGTCGCGCGTCGGGATCGGCAGCAATCGCCTCCAACAGCACCCGCCAACGTTCCGCAAGGCGCTCGATCGTCGATACATCGTAAATATCCGTCGCGTATTCGAAGACTCCGCTGAGCTCCTCGGCGGTATCGTACATGTAGAACGACAGATCAAACTTCGCGCTAGCGCCGTTGCCAGCCTGCCAGTTCAGTTCCGCTCCCGGCAGCCGAACGCCCTCACGTCCGACGTTCTGCAAGATGAACATAGTCTGGAAGATGGGGTGACGGCCGAGATCGCGAACGGGCCGCAGCTCCTGCACAAGCCGCTCGAACGGCAGGTCCTGGTGCTCATAGGCGCCCAGCGCCGACTCCTTCACGCGCAGGAGCAACTCGCGAAAGGTCGGATCGCCCGAAAGGTCCGTGCGCATCGCAAGCGTGTTGGCGAAGAAGCCGATCAGCCCTTCCAGCTCGCGCCGCGTCCGGCCCGCGATCGGCGTCCC
>NZ_JALBHA010001054.1:0-686 GCF_023006445.1 Bradyrhizobium sp. SHOUNA76 | reverse complement strand
CTCGCGACCACGACCGCCCGCGAGCGCAAGGGATCGCAGCCGTCGAGCGCCACCGAGAACGCGCCGTCCTTGCGCGTGCAGTCGAGCGACTTCACCGTAACCGGGATCATGATGTCGGCACCGAATTTTTGCGCCTGGGTGAAGGCGCGCGCGGTCAGGGCCTGGCCGGAAATGCCGGTCGGAAAGCCCAGATAGTTCTCGATGCGCGCGCTGGCGCCGGCCTGGCCGCCGAAGGCGCGGATGTCGAGCACGGCAACGGACAATCCTTCCGACGCCGCATACACGGCGGTGGCAAGGCCGGCCGGTCCGCAGCCGACGACAGCGACGTCATAGATGCGGTCGTCCTTTGCCCCGCCGATCATGCCGATGGCGCGCGCAAGCTCGGTCTCGTTGGGGTTGCGCAGCACCGCGCCGCTTGCGGCGACGACCAGCGGCCAATCCTGAGGCTTGGGCGAATAGCGCGCGATCAATTCGGCGGCGTCGCGGTCGTGCGCGGGATCGAGCAGATGATGCGGCTGGCCGTTGCGGGTGAGAAAACCCTGCAGCCGGACGACGCCGGCCGAGTGCGACGGACCGATCAGCACCGGGCCGCCGACGCCGCCCTGGATCAGATTGACCCGGCGCAGGATCAGCGCGCGCATGATGCGCTCGCCAAGGTCAGCCTCGGCGACCAGCAGCGCGCGCAG
>NZ_JALBHA010001053.1:0-686 GCF_023006445.1 Bradyrhizobium sp. SHOUNA76 | reverse complement strand
AGCGCCTCCAGCTGCGCGCGAGCGCCGAGATCGGCCGGTGCGTCGGCGGCGTGGATCGTCCCCTTCACGCCCTCGACGGGCGCGTGCCGTATCAGCCAGAGGAAGGTCTCGCCTTCCATGCTCATCTCCAAGGAAGTTGGTCGTTGTGGCCATAACGCCGCAACTCGCACATTGACTCTGTCCTGATGGTAATCCTAGATGCTCGCGACGGTTTCCCCGAGAGGGGATGAAAAGGGAATGCGGTGCGGGGACGTTGTCCCCAATGCCGTGGCTGCCCCCGCAACTGTGAGCGGCGAATCTTGCGTCACGAGCCACTGGGTATCTCGGTCCCGGGAAGGCGATGCAAGGTACTGACCCGCGAGCCAGGAGACCTGCCGTCAGCCGTGGTCACACGCGAAGATGTCGGTCGGGGAGTACAGGCATTCGGCTTCATCGGGCGGCTGCAGGGCCAAAAGGTGAGACCTCGTTCGCTGTGACGTGCCACTGACGTCATACCGAGGTTTTGTGCCGTGTCTTCCACCCGTATCGTCCGACCGCGCCGTCTTCTGCTCGCTTCCGCCACGCTCACATGCTTTTCTGCCTTTGATCTGCCCCTGGCCTTGGCGCAGCAGGCGCGCGAACCCGTGCCGCCGGTCGAGGTATCGCCAGCCCAACCCCGCAAGCAGGCGAGGCCAGCCGGCCGGGAC
>NZ_JALBHA010001052.1:0-687 GCF_023006445.1 Bradyrhizobium sp. SHOUNA76 | reverse complement strand
GCGGCTCGATGACGATCTCGGCGGTATCATAGGCGAGGAGACCTCTGCACCGGCCGCGGTGAGCGGACCGGACAACCTCGCCTACGTGATCTACACCTCCGGATCCACCGGACGGCCCAAGGGCGTGATGGTCGCCCACACCGCGGTGGTCAACTTCATGACCGCGATGGCCGGCGAGCTGTCGGTGTCGTCGGACGATGTACTGATGGCAGTGACGCCGGTCTCGTTCGACATCGCCGGACTGGAGCTGTTTCTGCCACTGCTGGCGGGCGGGCGGATCGTGCTGGCGAGCCAGGCGATGACGCAGGACGGCCGGGCGCTGGGCGAAAGGCTGGCGGAGGTCGGGGCAACGATGCTGCAGGCAACGCCTGCGAGCTGGCGGATGCTGCTGGAGATCGGCTGGCGGAGCGATGGCGTGAAGGCCTTGTGCGGCGGAGAGGCGCTGGCGCCGGATCTTGCGGCCTGGCTTGTGAGCAGCACGGCGACAGCATGGAACCTGTATGGCCCGACCGAGACCACGATCTGGTCGACAGCACGGCGGCTCGGCGCCGGGATGGAGGTCACGATCGGCCGTCCCATCGCGAACACGCAAGTGCATGTGCTGGACCGGGAGGGTCGCCCGGCGGGCGTGGGGATCGCAGGCGAGCTCTATATCGGCGGCGCCGGCCTCGCGCGCGGCTATCGCGG
>NZ_JALBHA010001051.1:0-692 GCF_023006445.1 Bradyrhizobium sp. SHOUNA76 | reverse complement strand
CGTCAGGCTGATCCGCCGCTCCTTGCGCGTCGGGCTGTGGGTCGCGCTGTTGATCTCGCTGCCGATGATGGCCTCGCCGCTCTACGGCGAGCAAATCCTGCTCGCGCTCGGACAGGCGCCGCAGTCCGCCGCGCTTGCCCAGCGCTATCTGAATGGCCTCGCCTGGGGCATCGCGCCGGCACTCGGCTTCATTGCGGTGCGCAGCATGATGAGCGCGGTGAACCGGCCGCAGCCGCCGCTGTGGATCACGCTCGCGGCGATCCCGGTCAATGCCGCGCTGGTCTATGCCCTGATCCACGGTCTGTTCGGCCTGCCGGAGCTCGGCCTGTTCGGCGCGGGATTTGCGACCACGATGGTCAACCTCGGCACGTTCGTCGCGGTGCTCGCCATCGCGGGGCTGCGCAAGCCGTTTTCGGACTACCGCCCGCTCGCCCGCTTCTGGCGGATCGACTGGCCACTGATGCGCCAGTTGATCGCGATCGGCGCGCCGATCTCGTTTTCGCTGCTGCTGGAATATGGCCTGTTCTCCTCGGCCGCTCTGCTGATGGGATTGATCTCGACTGCCGCGATTGCCGCGCATCAGATCGCGCTGCAGATCACCGCCGTGCTGTTCATGGTGCCGCTCGGCATCGGCATGGCGGCGACGGTGCGGGTCGGCCACGCCTTCGGCCGCGGCGAACCGGCGGCGGTGA
>NZ_JALBHA010001050.1:0-692 GCF_023006445.1 Bradyrhizobium sp. SHOUNA76 | reverse complement strand
GATCGCCGCCGCCTCTCCGCCATCGGCAACGATGCTGCCCGAGGCCTGCCGCGTCAGCGTACGCGCACAGACCGACGTGCCGGCGATTGCCGCACCGACGGCAAAGCCCTGGCGGGCAAGCGCACGAACCAGCATCGTCAGCAGCGCAGCCTCGCCGCCGAACAGATGTGCGCAGCCGGTGATATCGAGGAACAACCCGTGAGGCGGATCGAGCGCCACCAGCGGCGTGAAGCGGTCGCACCAGTCGGCGATATCGCTGAGCGTCTTCGCATCGGCGACGGTATCGGCGTCGAACACTTTTAGATCCGGACACATCGCCCGCGCATTGGCCAGGGGCTGGCCGATGTACAGGCCGAGGCGCTCGGCGGCCTCGTCCAGCGCATGGATCGCCAGCGCATTGTTGTCCTTGATGACGACGATGCTCGGATGAGTGGTTTTACCCAGCCCGGCGCTGCCAAGGAACCGCTGGATCCGGTCGATAGGCAGGCGCGGCAGCCACAGGCTGAGAATACGTCGACGGCTCACTGAACTGGCACTCATCACATTTCCATTCCATGATCCACCGGCCGCACGGGCCATGACGATTGCGCAACAGCTCGGCATCGAAGCGCGGCGCGCCCCAGATGCTCCACCCCGGGCTCGGCGGCGAATGCGCCGCGCGCAGCATCCATCGCGTCTCCGCGGTCGAGGGC
>NZ_JALBHA010000104.1:0-15362 GCF_023006445.1 Bradyrhizobium sp. SHOUNA76 | reverse complement strand
CAGGCGCCGGCACGGGCATATTGCGGTTGCAGCCGCTCGGCCGTGACGTGATCGACGAGGTTGCCGGGGACGATGATCGCGTCGAAGCGCGCGCGTTTATCGATCGCGCCATCGACTGCGACCACCCGGCCGCCGCCGGCGCGCACGGGCTTGCCGTCGAGCGACAGCGTCTGGAAGGCGAAGCGGGATTTTGCGCCGCTCTGCTGCATGACGTGGTTGGCGAGCGACAGGATGTCGGCGATCCCCGCGATCGCCGAATGCATGCAACCTTCCAGTGCCAGAATTGCGAGCTTCATGAGACCCCCGGGTTGATGCCGCGATCCTATCCGAACGGCGCGCGGGCGCGTGGCGGAAATTGCCTGATCTCTGTCTTATCCGCCACTGCCTTGCGGAGAGGGGCCGGTCCAATCTGCCGCCGTCGTTACCCGACACAATTGGAGAGAGACATGCCTTACATCACCATTTCCACCGTCCGCGGCATTCTGGATGCTGCGCAGAAGAAGACCCTGCTCGAACGCGTCACCGACCTGATGGTCGAGGTCGAAGGGCAGAACAACCCGGACTTCCGCCGCAACGTCTGGGTCAGGATCGAGGAGCAGGAGCCTTCCCACTGGTCGCTCGGCGGCATGCAGCCGACCAGCGAGATCATCGCCGGGATGTTCGGCACGATCGGGCCCGATGGCGTGAGAGTGGCACGGTAGCAACTCGTGGGGCAGGGCGTCTTGGGCAGGGCGGATCAGTCGCAGGCATGGTCCGCCAGCGCCTTTGCTCAACCGACCACATCGCCATCCTGCATGGCACATTTTCCATTGCGTTGCACAATCGCAGCGCCGGTCTCTTCGCACAGCATTGAGGTTCAAGAGACGAACACCATATGCTCTGCAAGGGAGCCCTGCCGTGCAGACCATGAAGGCGGCCCTCGTTGCGGCGATTGGCGTCGTGGCTTTGATCTGCTGCCTCCTTCCCAGCTCAGCGGAGGAGAACGGCCGTCTTGCACTGATTGTTTCGATCGACGGGGCCATTGGCCCTGCGTCGGCCAGCTACGTGAAGGAGGCCTTGGCCAAGGCGAGCGAACGGCGCGCCGAGGTCGTGCTTCTGAGAATGAACACGCCCGGCGGTCTCAATTCCAGCATGCGCGAGATCATTGCGGACGTGCTGGCCTCGCCCATCCCCGTCGTCGGTTACGTCGCGCCCTCCGGCGCCCACGCGGCGAGCGCGGGGACCTATATCCTTTATGCGACCCACATCGCGGCGATGGCGCCAGGCACCAATATCGGTGCCGCGACGCCGGTGCAGATTGGCGGGCCGCTGCCGGGCCTGCCGAGCGGTACACCCGACAAGGACGGCAAGGACAAGAAGGATGAGCCGAAGGACGCGATGACGGCGAAGGTGACGAACGATGCCGTCGCTTTCATCCGCAGCCTCGCCGAGCTGCGCAACCGCAATGCGGACTGGGCGGAGAAGGCGGTTCGTGAAGCCGCCACGCTCTCTGCCAACGGCGCGCTCGAGGCCCATGCCATCGATCTCGTCGCGCGCGACCAGGCTGAATTGCTGAGGCAGCTCGATGGTCGCGAGGTGGAAGTTGCAGGCGGCAAGACGCAACGCCTCGCGACGAAGGATGCGGTCGTCGAAGCCGTCGACCCCGGACGAATATCCCGCTTCCTGGCGGTGATCACCGATCCGAACGTGGCGTTCATCCTCCTGATGGTCGGCATCTACGGCCTGATCTTCGAGTTCATATCTCCCGGTGCCGTCGCGCCGGGAGTCGTCGGCGCGATCTGCCTGCTGATCGGCCTCTATGCCCTCAATTTGCTGCCGATCAACTATGCCGGACTTGCCCTGATGCTGGTCGGCATAGTGCTTCTCACCGTCGAAGCCTTCAATCCGACGGTGGTGATCGGTCTCGGAGGGATCATCGCTTTCGTGCTGGGAGCGTTGATGCTGTTCAGGGGCGAGGCGCCCGGCTACCACCTGTCGTGGTGGGTGATCGGCACCACGGCAGCTGTGTTCGTCGGCTTTGCTCTCGTCGTGCTTGGTTCGCTGCGGCGTGCCGCCAAGGCTCCTGAACGGGTCGGCGCGCAGGCCATGCGAGGCTTGCCCGCCGAGGTTCTCGACTGGCGTGGGAGCGAAGGTCATGTTTTCGCCCATGGCGAGCGCTGGCAGGCGCGCGGCGCCGAAACGTTCAAGCCCGGAGAGACGGTCGAAGTCGCGAACGTTGTCGACCTCACTCTGCTGATACGGCGCGCACCAGCCCGCACAGGCGAGGGAGGTCCATCATGATGCTGGAATATCTGACTTATGCGGCGCTCGCGTTGCTTGTCATCATGTTCCTGTCCCAGGCTATTCGAATCCTGCGTGAATACGAGCGTGGCGTCGTCTTCACGCTCGGTCGCTTTACCGGCGTGAAGGGCCCGGGCCTCATCATCCTCGTTCCGGTCGTGCAGCAACTCGTCAAGGTCGATCTACGGGTGATGGTGCAGGTCGTCCCGCCCCAGGACGTGATTTCGCGGGACAACGTCTCCGTCAAGGTCAACGCCGTCCTGTACTTCCGCATCGTCGATCCTGAACGGGCCATCATCAAGGTCGGCGATTACATGGCTGCCACCAGTCAGCTCGCGCAGACCACCTTACGCTCGGTGCTCGGCAAGCACGAGCTCGACGAGATGCTTGCCGAACGCGACAGGTTGAACGCCGACATCCAGGAGATCCTCGACAAGCAGACCGACGTCTGGGGCATCAAGGTCACCGGGATCGAGATCAAGGACATCGATCTCAACGAAACCATGGTGCGGGCGATCGCCAAGCAGGCCGAAGCGGAGCGGTTGCGGCGTGCCAAGGTGATCAATGCGATGGGCGAGCAGCAGGCTGCCGAAAAGCTGGTCGAGGCCGGCCGGATTCTCGCGCAAGAGCCGCAGGCGATGCAGCTCCGTTACTTCGCGGCCCTGCACGATATCGCGGGCGAGCGGTCTTCGACCGTCGTCTTTCCCCTGCCGACGGGCCTGCTGGACCATTTCCTGCCGCGGCGGGACAACCCGCAGCCATAAGCGGCAGGCTGACCCATCTTCGGCCTCAATAGACGTATCGAATGGCGATCCCTACTTAAACGGGAGGACAATTCGATGACGACGTCTACCGCCAGTGCAGCCGGTCGCCGCCAAAGCTGGATTTCAATTCTCTCCATTCCCTTGTTCGCCCTCACACTTTGGACGTGCGGGGGCGCAGTCCAGGCCGCGGAGCCGGGCAAGGACGCGGCGGACGCTCCGGCAGATTCTTCAGCGAATCATATTGCGTGCCGTTGACCGGCTTGAGCTGCAGATGCCGGTCGGACAGGCCCTGCAGCCGGTGGGGCGCATCGAGCTTAGCCCATTCGGAACGCAGCGAAGCGATCGCGTCGCGCTGCTCGCGGATCTCCGCATGCAGCCGCAGCACCTTCTCGGTGCGCGCCGTGGAATCCATCTTGATCCGGTAGACATAAGCCGCCGCGAAGATCAGCGCACCGATGACGAGGAGGTGGATGATGCGCATGCGCTAGCCGCCCCTCATCACGTCGGAGAGTTTTGGCCAGGACGATGGCTCGCCATCGTCATGCGCCGGCGCGGAGGTGCGCTCGGCTGCGCGCAGTTTTGCGGAACGCGCGCGCGGATTAAGAGCAACTTCGTCCTCACCGGCGATGACAGGCCGCCGCGTCAGCAACTGGAAGCTCGGCGGAACCTGCGCCACCTCCGGCAGGTGCCGCGAGCCGCCGCCGGTCTTGGAACGCTCCGAGAGGAAATTCTTGACGATGCGGTCTTCCAGCGAATGGAACGAGACCACGACGAGACGGCCACCCGGCTTGAGCACGCGCTCGGCCGCGGCCAGCGCGGTCTGGAGTTCCTCGAGCTCTTCGTTGACGAAGATGCGCAGCGCCTGAAACGTCCGCGTCGCCGGATGAATATCTCCGGGCTTCGAGCGGACGATCCTGCCGATGAGATCAGCGAGCGAGCGCGTGGTCGTGAACGGTGTCTCTTGCCGGTCGGCGACGACGGCGCGGGCGATGCGGCGCGACTGTCGCTCCTCACCCAGCTGATAGATGATGTCCGCAAGATCGCCTTCCGAGGCGCGGGCCACCACGTCGGCCGCAGTCGGCCCGACCTGCCCCATCCGCATGTCGAGCGGACCGTCGAGGCGGAAGGAGAAGCCGCGACCGGCCTGATCGAGCTGCATCGAGGACACGCCGACATCCATCACGACGCCGTCGATCGTCTCGATGCCCTGCGCCGCGCAGACCTCGGCGAGGTTGGAGAAGCGGTCCTCGACCAGCGTCAGCCGGCCGTCAGAGCGTTCGACGAGTTCGGCGCCGCCCGTGATCGCAGTATGGTCGCGGTCAATGGCAATGAGCCGGGTTCCCGGCACGTCCAGGATCGCACGGCTATAGCCGCCGGCGCCGAAAGTGGCGTCGACATAGATGCCGCCCTCGCGCGGGGCGAGATGGGCGATGGCCTCGCGGCCAAGAACGGGAATGTGCGGAGTCGAGCTCATGCGCCAGGCCGGCCGGAGGTCCAGCCTGACGTCCAAGCGAGATCGGGGACGAACAAGCCCATAACGCCTCGAATCACTCCGCGTCGCGGCGGTTCCACGACAAAGCCTCAGTCCAGCATGGTTACCGAACCCGGTCGTCCCGGGCTGCAAACCCAGTGTTGCCAGTGGAATTTGTCGGGCAGCCATGGGATTTCGAGCCAAAATACGCTTTGGCCGCCTCCGGGCACGGGTCGGCTCTTCATCCCTCAGTAACGGCCCTTAGCGTTAAGAAAGCGTTGATCGGCTCATTACAAGACGAAAAGGTGCAGCGGCGGTGATGCTTCATCCACACACTGCGCCAAAATGCATCCGTTAACCGCGCCGCGCGATTGCGCGCGGTGGAGGGTAAAGGAATAGTAAAGAAAAGGGCTTGGTCCATTCTCGTTCGACTTGGTTTGTCTATGCCACCGTCCGGTTCGTCCACACCGTCTGGATCTGATTCGAAGCGTCAACGCGTTCTCCCGGTTCCAAAGGCCGCGGCGAACATGCGAACGTTTGAACCTGACTCCTCGATCGTCTCCGACATCATACCCTCGCCGAACCATGGCGAGCGCAACAAGGGCCGGCAGCCCGACATGATCGTGCTGCACTACACGGGTATGCCTGATGTCGAGGGCGCGCTGGCCCGGCTGTGCACGGCGGGCACCGAAGTCTCGGCGCATTACGTCGTGCTCGAGGACGGCCGCATCGTGCAATGCGTGCCCGAGACAAGGCGCGCCTGGCACGCCGGCGTCTCGTCCTGGGCCGGCGAGGACGACGTCAATTCCTGCTCGATCGGCATCGAGATCGTCAATCGCGGCCATGACTGGGGCTATCCCGAGTTTCCGCTGCGCCAGGTCGCCGCCGTGATCGCACTGTGCCGCGGCATCATGCTTCGCCGCAAGGTGCCGACCCACCGGGTGCTCGGCCATTCCGATGTCGCGCCCGCGCGCAAGAAGGACCCCGGCGAAAAATTCCCGTGGCATTCGCTGGCCAATTCCGGCGTCGGTCATTGGGTCACGCCCGTCCCAGTCGTCCGCGGCGAGACTCTGATGCTCGGCACCATCAGCGACGAAGTGCTGGGTCTGCAGCAGGCGCTCGCCAGATACGGCTACGGTGTGCCGCTGACCGGCAAATACGACGCCGCGACCATGGAAGTCGTCACCGCCTTCCAGCGCCATTTCCGCCCGGCGCGGCTCGACGGGGTCGCGGACCATTCGACGCTGTCGACCTTGCAGGCGCTGCTGGCGAGCTTGCCGCAAGATGCGACAAGTGTCGCGTCGAAGTGACGGTGTAGCCGCGTACTCGTCATTGCGAGGAGCTCTTGCGACGAAGCAATCCCGAACCGTCTCCGCGGTGACAGCCTGGATTGCTTCGCTACGCTCGCAATGACGCAGTGTGTGGCTGCTACTCCATCTCCCTCACTCTCCGCGCATACAATCTCCGCAGCGGCTCGAGCTGCGTCGCCTCCGTCGCTGCCTGATAAGCCTCGCGCGCCTCTTCCTTGCGGCCGAGACGCCGCAACAGATCCGCGCGCACTGCAGGCAGCAGCTCATAGCCGCGAAGCCCGCCGCGCGCGCTGATCGCATCGACGAGATCGAGCGCGCGTGCCGGCCCATCGACCATCGACACGGCGGCGGCGTGGTTGAGCTCGATCACCGGTGAGGGACCGATGCGCAGCAACACCTCGTAGAGCCCGGCGATCTGCCGCCAGTCGGTCTGCTCGAAGCTCGGCGCACGCGCATGCAGCGCGGCAATCGCGGCCTGTACGGCATAAGGCTGCGGCCGGCCGGGGACGCGCAGCGCATCGTCGACCAAACGCAGGCCCTCTTCGATCTGCGCGCGATCCCACAGGATGCGGTCCTGCTCCTCCAGCAGCACGATATCGCCGGCCGTCGTCTCGCGCCCGGCGCGGCGCGCATCGTGCAGCAGCATCAAAGCCAGCAGGCCCTTGATACCGGCGCGATCCGGTATCAGCCGGTCGAGCAAGCGGCCGAGCCGGATGGCTTCAGCCGCAAGATCGGGCCGCATCAGATCCGCGCCGGCGGTCGCGACATAGCCCTCGGTGAAGACGAGGTGGATCACGGCGAGCACGCCCTCGAGCCGCGGCGCCAGCGCACCGCGCTCGGGCACCTCATAGGGGATACCGGCGAGCCTGATCTTCTGCTTGGCGCGGACCAGCCGCTGCGCCATTGCCTCCTCACTGAGGAGAAAGGCGCGCGCGACCTGCGTGGTCGACAGCCCGCAGACCGTGCGCAGCGTCAGCGCGACCTGGACCTCGGCTGCGAACGCCGGATGGCAGCAGGTGAAGATCAGCCGCAGCATGTCGTCGTCGAGCACTGCCGGCAGTTCTTCGGGCGCCTGCGCGTTCAGCTCGAGCTCGTGCACCAGCGCCTGCTGCTTGCCGCGGAAGGCCGCCTGGCGGCGAACCCTGTCGATCGCCTTGTGCTTGGCGACATTGACCAGCCAGGCGCGCGGATTGTCGGGCAGATCGCACGCCGGCCAACGTTCGAGCGCAACCGCAAAGGCGTCCTGCAGCGCGTCCTCGGCGAGATCGAAATCGCCGACGAGGCGGATCAGCGTGGCCCGCGCCCGCCCCGCCTCGTCGCGGAAGATCTTATCGATCTCGGAAGGGGTCATGCGACGCGCAGCTCAGCCGTCACTTGTCGTAAACCCAGATCGGCCGCACCTCGATCGAACCGACGCGCGCGCTCGGAATTCGCGCTGCGATCTCGATCGCAGCGTTGAGATCCTTGGCCTCGATCAGATAGTAGCCACCGAGCTGCTCGCGCGTTTCCGCGAACGGACCGTCGGTCGTCAGCGTCTTGCCATCGCGCACGCGCACCGTGGTCGCAGTCGTGGTCGGGCGGAGCCGATCGCCGGCCTTGAAATTGCCGTTCCGGATGATGGATTGCGTAAAGGCCTCATACTCCGCCGACATCTTCTGGGTGGTGCCCGTGTCAATCTTCGCGTACTCGACCTCATTCTGGTAGATCATCAGCAGATATTGCATCGCTTCACTCCTGTTGTTCGGCTCTGTCGCCGACACCCAGTCGAACGGGGCACGCTCCAAACGACATCTTCAGGATAATTTATTTCCGATACCGCGTGCGCGGCGATCTCGGCTTGACGGAACCGTCACAAATGCTCCATGCGTAAGCCGTCAGTCGGCCGGACGGCCGCTCCGGCAAGCGCCGAAAGGCCGCCGGGGAGGAAAGTCCGGGCTCCCTTGACATGCGGTGCCGGATAACGTCCGGCGGGGGTGACCCCAGGGAAAGTGCCACAGAGAACGAACCGCTCCCTCTTCGGAGGAAGTAAGGGTGAAAAGGTGCGGTAAGAGCGCACCGCGGGTCCGGCAACGGAGCCGGCATGGCAAACCCCACCGGGAGCAAAACCGAATAGGGACGGCGTAGCGGGCTGTTCGCGCAAGCGATAACGCCGCGGGGCGATGTCAGGCCCGCCGTCCGGGTAGGTTGCTCGAGGCCGTGTGCAAACACGGTCCCAGAGGAATGGCCGTCACGTATCGTTCGCGCAAGCGGACGGTGCCTTACAGAACCCGGCTTACAGGCCGGCTGATATCTTGCAACGAGGGGTTCGGCGTGAATGCGCCGGGCCCCTCACCATTTGGGCCGACGCGCAGCCATTCAGATGGTGTCATTCCGGGGCGTGCGCGGCACGAGCCCGGAATCCATTCATCCACCGGCCCTGCCGCCTGATGGATTCCGGGTTCTCGCTGCGCGAGCCCCCGGAATGACGGCGAGAGTTACGCGACGATCTTCTCCAACACCGCCATCAGCGCCTCCGGCGCCGTCACGTTCGGTGCATGACTGGCGTCGAGGTCGAAATAGCGCCAGCCGTCCTCGCTCTTCGTGCGCTTGGCAAACTGTCCGAACACATCGCCCGGTGGAATGCGCGTGCAATAGATGTAGCTGCGCGGCATCGATGGCTCGCCATGTGCGAGCCTCAATCTCGTCTCGAAGCATTTGATCGGCATGTCCACCCGGCGGGCATTCAGCCAGTCGAGATCAGCTTGCGGCGTATCCGGCGGCGGCGGGTTCGGCGGAACACGATAGCCGTCGCCGGAGCTTGCGGCCTTGCGCATCGGCTCGCGTCCATCCCCGTGGAGATCGAACAGCGACTGGCCGTCACGCGGCACGAAGGCGTCGAGATAGATCAATTGCGTCACGCGCTCGCGGGCGCGATCGGCGACACCGGTGGCGACCATGCCGCCATAGCTGTGGCCGAGCAGCACGATGTCGTTGAGATCTTCGAATCTGATGACGTTGAGGATGTCCTGGATATGCGTCTCGAGGTCGATCGAGGGACTGGCAAGATGCGCGCGCTCCCCAAGGCCGGTGCAGGTCGGCGCCACCAGGCGGTGACCGGCCTCAGCCATCAGCGGATGCATCTTCTTCCAGGCCCACCCGGCGGACCAGGCGCCATGACAGAGCAGGAAGGTCTTCGCACGCGTGGCCATCGGCGTTTCCATCGTTCTTGTTGATACGATGGAGTGTAGCGGCAGGCCGCGCGATGTAAACGCTGCGGCCGCTTATGCCGCGCGCGTATCCGCCTTCACCAGCACCGGCGCAAGCTCATCCGCCTCGCGCCGCAGTTTGCTCGCCTCGAATCCGTGCATGCCGAGCTGCCATTGCAGCCCGACGATGGCGCCCTTGGTCGGCTGCAACAATGCGAGCGAAGCGAACAGCGTCACCGGCAGCCACACCGCGAGTTGCAACCACTCCGGCGGCGCGTAGGCGGTCTCGACCGCAAGGATCGCCGGCACCACGAGATGGCCGACCACGACCATCACAAGATAGGCCGGAAAGTCGTCTGCGCGCTGGTGAAACAACTCCTCGCCGCAATGGTCGCAAGCGTCAGCCACCTTGAGGAAGTGGCCGAACATGCGCCCTTCCCCGCAATTTGGACATTTGCCGCTGAAGCCCCGCCACATCGCCTTTGCCAGAGAGACCGTCATGACCACACCTCTTCCTTTCCAACGATCCATACAATATTATCTTGCATCCATACATTCAAAGGATATGGGCCTAAATTGCATGGATTGGACTCCTACAATCTCGGAGCTCTCAGGGCCGCGCTACCAGCGCATCGTCGAGGCCATGGAGGCCGACATCGCCGCCGGCCGGCTGGTGCGCGGCCAGCAATTGCCGACCCAGCGCGCTCTCGCAAAAGCGCTCGGCATCGACCTCACCACGGTGACGCGCGCCTACACCGAGGCGCGGCGCCGCGGCATCATGGAAGCTCGCGTCGGACAGGGCTCGTTCGTGTCGGAGACCAGCGCGCGCCGCGCGGCCGACCTGCCGCATCCCGTCGCGATCGATCTTTCGATGAACGTGCCGCCTCATCCGCTCGAGGCGCAGCTCGACGAACGCATCATCGCCGGGATGGAAGCGATCCGGGGGCAATCGGGCCTGACGGCGTATCTCAACTATCAGCCGCCCGGCGGCAGCGCACATGAACGCGAGGTCGCCGCGCGCTGGATGCGTGCTCGGGTGCCACACGCGCAGGCGGACAAGCTCGTGATCTTTCCGGGCGCGCAGACGATCCTGTTCAACCTGCTCGCCTATCTCGCACGCCCCGGCGACATCGTGCTGACGGAAGCGCTGACATTTCCCGGCATCAAGGCCGCCGCGTCGCGGCTCGGCGTCAAGCTCGTCGGCGTCGCCATGGATGAGGGCGGCATCCTTCCCGATGCGCTGGCAAAGGCTTGCCGCGTGCACCGGCCAAGGGCCGTCTATCTCATTCCGACGCTGCACAATCCGACCACCGCGACGCTTTCCCCCGAGCGGCGCAGCGCCATCGCAAGGATCATCAGCGATACCGACACGATCCTGATCGAGGACGACGCCTACGGCCTGCTCGACCGCTCGGCATCGCCGATCGCGGGCCTCATTCCGGAGCGGACTTATTTGGCGACCACGCTGTCGAAATGCATCGCGCCGGCGCTGCGCGTTGCCTATCTGGTGACGCCCGACAGCGACGCACAGCGGGAGATGCGGACATATTTGCAGGCGACCGTGCAGATGCCGGCGCCGCTGATGGTCGCGCTGGTGACGCATTGGATCGAAAGCGGCATTGCCGATCGCATCATCACCGCCATCCGGAGCGAGGCGGTCGGACGTCAGCAGCTCGCGCAGCGCGCGCTGAAGGGCTTCAAGTTCCAGGCCAAGCCCGCCGCGCATCATCTGTGGCTGCGGCTGCCTGAGGACCGGCCCGATCTCGCCGCACATCTCCTGCGGAATGGACTTGCGGTCGTCGCCGGCGATGCCTTCACAGTCGATGGGACACCGCCGCACGCGGCACGCGTCTCGCTGGGGGCGGCACGCAACAGATCGGAATTGACGGAAGCGCTGCGCATCCTGGTCGGCGCGCTGCAGAAGCCCGCCGACACCAGGCAGATCGTCTAGATCATCGACGATGACGGCGATGGCTGGAGCGCACGGCCGGTGCCGCAGGCGACGGATAGACCTGCGATGCATACGCATCGTCAGGCATTCCCTGCAGCCCGCGCGCCGCGCGTCCTGCAGGCGTGAGCTGGCCGCCATTCAGCACATCGCGGTCGGGATGGGCGGCCTGGTAAGCCGCGGGCTCGGAAAGCTGCGCCTGGGCCATTGTCGGCGTCAGCGCCGCCGCCAGCAGCGCGGCTGCAACGGCAATCTTGGCGCGGGTCATTTCATTCTCCATCATCGCATTCGGGACCGATCGATCCGAGCGGATGATCATTTCGGGCGGCCCCAAGATTGAGGTACGACCGTCATGTAGGCGCATCTGCCGTGAAAGCCCGAGGCCGCAGATCACGCTTGCGTGCAGCGTGGATTGACCTGCATGGCAGCAAGCGTGTTATGCGAGCGATGGCGATCAACACTTCGGGATCGCCCGGCGAAGAGGACGATCTGTTGGAAATGCTCACCTACGTCCTGCTGCTGTTCGGCGCGCTGGCCGGAGGCTTCGTCTCGGGGCTGGCGGGATTCGGCACGGCGCTGATGGCGCTCGGCATCTGGCTCTACGTGCTGCCGCCCTCGCTCGCCGTGCCGCTGGTGCTGATCTGCTCCGTGATCGCGCAGACCTCGACGCTGCCCTCGATGTGGAAGAGTTTTGATCTCTCGCTGGTCTGGCCGTTCCTGATCGGCGGGTTGATCGGCGTGCCGCTAGGGACCACGCTGGTCGCCTCGGCCGATCCAAAAGTTTTCAAGCTGAGCGTCGGTGTCCTGCTCCTGATCTTTTCGAGCGCGCTGTACCTGAACAAGAAGCCGCTCGCCATCACGTTCGGCGGCCGCATCGCCGACGGCGCGATCGGCTTTGCCGGCGGCATATTGGGCGGCCTCGCCGGCCTGTCGGGTCCGCTGCCGATCCTGTGGGCCAACATCCGCGGCTGGAACAAGCACGAGCGGCGCGGCATCTTCCAGCTCTTCAATTTCACGGTGCTTGCCACCGCGCTGGTGCTGCAGACCGCCTCGGGCCTCGTTGAGTTCAAGGTGGTCTGGCTGGCGCTGATCGCGTTTCCGGGCACCTTGATCGGCGCATGGGCCGGTGCGCGCGTCTATCACGCGCTGAGCGACAAGCATTTCGGCGATGTCGTGCTCGGCCTCTTGTTTCTGTCAGGCCTCGGCCTGGTCTGGAACAGTTTTGGCGTGCACTAGCCTTGCGCCCCTTCTCGCCAGCGCCATGCCGCCGGCGACACCGACGCCGAGCACGTAGACCCAGCCCGGCGTGAAGTCGAACAAATGGGTGTTGAGCAGCGAGGTCAGCATGTTCTGCACCACGACCAGCAGGCCGATCCAAGCGGCCAGCGCCTCGTCGCGAAACAGCGAGAGGTGCGCAAACCAGAGCGCGTAGAGGATCAGGACGCCGACGACGCCCCACTGCACGGCGACGCTAAAGGTCTGATTGTGCGGGTTGCTGACGATCTCCCCGCGCAGTGGATCGATCTTCGCATCGGCAGCCGCGCTTGCGAACAGGCCGCGGATCGAGCCGGTGCCATGGCCGACCAACGGCGCATCGGCGATGAAGCCCAGGGACTTTCGCCAATACTCCAAGCGTGAGCCCATACCACTGACCTGACCATCCTGCACGCTCAGCTCATAGTCTCCGCCGAACTTGGCCACCGTCGTGCGCAGATTCGGCGAGACGTTCCAGAGCAGCAGGGCCAATAACACCATGGCGCCTACGACGAGCAGCGCCGTACGTCGGCGCAGATGCAGGAGCGCGAACACCATCACCAGGATCGGCAGCGTCACCAGCGCCGTGCGCGAAACCACGACAAAGATCATGTTGGCGAGGAATCCGATCGCGAGTGCCACCAACAGCACCGCGATGGTCATGCGGCGTTGTCGCAGCAGCGCCACGATCGGATAGACCAACGCCAGCGCACAGAGCGCGAATTCCTGACTCTGGTCGATATAGTTGCGCACCGCGATCCCGCTTTCGACCTTGTAGGGTCCACGCGACAGATAGAGCTTCAGCGAGAGTGCCGGGTCGATGGCGACGGCGAAGGAATAGAGCATCAAGGCCGTGCAGGACGCCAGGAACGCGTAAAACACCCAATGGCCGTAGGGCCAGCGCTCGAACTGGTAGATCAGGAGCGGAATGACCAGCAGCTTCGTTGCCGGCCCTATCGCATGGATTCGTTCCGGCCACGGCGCATCCGACCAGAGCGTGCCGACGGCGGCGAGCGCGACCAGCGCGATCGGCAGCAGGCAGATCGGACGAAGCAGCGAACGCGGAAATTCGCGGAGATCGACGAACGCGAACGCGATCAGCCAGGGTATGAGCGCAAAGATCAGCCCGGTCGTGGTCCACGGCAGCAGCAGCGCGATCAGCGCGACGAAGCGGGCCGGCGTGCGATAGCGCGCCGCCCAGATTGCGGCGAGCCAAGACACCCGCTGCTGCTCGTTCGTCACTCCGGTCATTGACTCTTCTGCAGCCGATCATCCACACCGCCCGGCAAGTTAGCCGGACCAGCCAGGATGGAACAAGCTGCCGTTACGCAGGCTCGCGGGCGACAGGCACCATCGGCTCTGGGCTCTCCTGCTCAGGAGCCTTCTTCTTTGCCGCCAAAGCCAGACGCTTGCCGAACTCGCGGCGCAGCAGCCAAAGGCTTAAGCCCGCCTGGAACGTGGTCGCCGCGACCGACAGATACCAAACGTATTCCATGCGAAAGCCCGGCCGGGTCGAGAGCCAGATCGCCGGCAGCGAATAGGTGAACACGCGCGTCGCCGAGCTCAGGAGCACCGGCTTGGTGTTGCCGAGGCCCTGAAACATGCTCGAGCAGGTGAAGATCAGGCCCTGCGCCACCATGTTGAGCGAGATGATGCGCAAGAACAGGAAGGCGATCTCCATCGTCTCCCGGTCGTTGGAGAAACCGGCGAGCAAGAATTCGGGCTTGAGCTGCGCCACGCACATGAACCCGATCATCACGACGGTGGCGATCAACGCCGCCTGGACGAAGGTTTCGCGCACGCGCGCGCCGTTTCCGGCACCGACATTCTGGCCGGCGATCGGGCCGGCCGCCAGCGCAACCGCAAGCGCCGGCATCTGGATCAGGGCGAGGACGCGCTGTCCGATGCCGAAACCCGCCTGCGCTGCCGCGCCGAAATCGCTTAGCACGTAGTAGACCACCGCCATGAAGATGAACATCATCGCGAACTCGCCGCCGGCCGGCAGGCCGACATTGAGGATGCGCTTCAAATGGCGCGGCTGCGGGCGCCACTGCGCCGGATTGAAGGCGACATAGCGCTCGACCTTGCGGAAGTACGCCAGCAGCATCAGCACGCCGATGGCGACGGCGATCGAGCTTGCCAGCCCCGCCCCGGCAACGCCGAGTGCGTAGCCGGTGCCCCACCCCGAGATCAGCACCGGCGCCAGCGCGATGTTGATAGTCACGGCAAGCACCTGCACCAGCATGGAGGGACGTACGATACCGGTGGCGCGCAGCGCAGATCCCATCACCTGGGTCACGAACTGCAAGGCGAGCGCCGGCATGAACCACAGCAGATAAGTGGTCCCAGCCTCGATCGTGGCTTGATCCGCGGCAATCGAGCGCATGTAATGGCGCGACAGCGCGGCACCTGCGACCAGAGTCAGCACTCCGAACAGCGCCGACAGCACGATCGCCTGGTTGAAGATCAGGTTGGCGTCCGATCGGTCCTTGCGTCCCACGGCATGCGCGATCAGCGCCACCGTGCCGACGCCGAGCACCTGCATCAGCCCGTTGACGAGAAAGCCGGCATTGCCCGCCGCGGCGACGCCCGCGACGGCGGCATCGCCCAATCCCGAAACGAAGTACAAATCGACCAGCTGGCAGATCATGATCGAGATCATGCCGACCATGATCGGCGGCGTCATGGCCAGGATGTGTCTAACGATGGAGCCGTTCGTCAGGTCTTTCATGTCATTCCATCCTTGGCCACGATGCATCGGGACATCTGCCCCGCTGCCGCGCGCCTCATTCCGCTGCTGCGATATGTCCGAGCTCCACCACCTGGCGCTCGAACAGGCCGCGATAGATGCCCCCTGGCTTGCCCGCGAGCACAGCATGCGTGCCCTGCTCGACGATCTCGCCGCGGTCGAACACCAGGATCCGATCGAGGCTGCGCACCGTCGATAGCCGGTGCGCGATCACGATCGAGGTACGGCCCTTCATCAGCCGCTCCATCGCTTGCTGGATCAGCGCCTCCGATTCCGAATCGAGGCTCGAGGTCGCCTCGTCCAGGATCAGCACCGGCGCGTCCGCGAGGAACGCGCGCGCCAGCGCCACGCGCTGCCGCTCGCCGACCGTTGGGGCCTGATGACCGCGAAGAATTCACCCT
>NZ_JALBHA010001049.1:0-693 GCF_023006445.1 Bradyrhizobium sp. SHOUNA76 | reverse complement strand
GGTCGATCGGCGCCGCCCGGCGCGCGGCCTGCCCGATCGTGCGCATCTCCTCCGAGAGCGCGGGCTGATTGTCCGGTGCAAAAGGATCGACGTCGGAGACATCCCAAAGCAGCGTCGCCGCGTGCTCCAGCGTGCCGGTCTCGGAAAGATCGACGCAGTTGACGCCGCGATAGATCGCGCCCTCCTCGGTGATGGTCGAGATCTCCGTGTCCATGACCGGCAGATCGGCGTCGAAGCTGCGTAAGCCCCGCGGCTCCGGGGACGGCACGCGGCGCTCCTTGAGCGCGCGGACGTCCTCGGCACGATAGCGGTTCTTCCGCGAATCCGGCGTCGGCTCGGAGCGGATCAGGCCGCGGCTGACATAGGCGTAGAGCGTGGCCGGCGAGATCGCGAGCTCGGCTGCTGCCTCCCGGGCGGAGAGATAGAGACCCTCAGGATTTTTCATATTGATTTATGTAATCAAGATTGATCAATGTGTCGAGAGGCCTGACCTTGTCTCCTCCGTGAACAGGAGATTGGGCCATGAACATCCACCTCACCAAAAGCCAGATCGGGCTGGACGGCGTTCCCGCGGCCGAGACCGTGCTGAGCCATGTCGACGGCGAGCGCGGCGAGCTGATCATTGCCGGGGAGCATGTGGGCCGGCTGGCGAGCCAGTCGAGCTTCGAGGGCGTCACCGCCCGGCTCTGGAAC
>NZ_JALBHA010001048.1:0-693 GCF_023006445.1 Bradyrhizobium sp. SHOUNA76 | reverse complement strand
CGGCCGCCGCCGAACCCGCGGACGAGCCGCCCGGCGAATGGCCGAGATTGTGCGGATTGAGCGTCGGCGTCGGATCGCGCGAGGCGAACGCGGTCGTCGTGGTCTTGCCGATGATGGTGGCTCCCGCCCGCTTCAGCATCATCACCACAGGCGCGTCCGAGCGCGGCTGCCAGCCGCGATAGATCTCCGAGCCCATCTCGGTCGGCATATTGGCGGTGTCGATGATGTCCTTGATGCCGACCGCAATGCCGCGTAGCGGACCCGAGGCTTGCGCTCTTGCCGACTTGTCGTGGCGGACGAAGGCGCGGACGTCCTTCTCTTTGGACTCGATCACCGCGTGCGATTGCGCGATGGCGGCATCTGGCGACAACTCGCCGGCTTCGATGCGGCGCTGGAGATCGGCGAGTGAGATCATGGCAACGTCCTTCTTATTGGGATCGCTTTTAGCATCGGGGCGAAGTCGCGCAAGCGCACGTCCCTGTTGCGCAACGCCCTCAGGTTGTTCCATGCTGCGCCTGCAAGGAGACGCCGTGGACGCCATCAATCCGAGCGTGGAGCTGACCGAGGCCGAGCGGATCGACCGCCTGCGGCTGATCCGCTCCGACAATGTCGGGCCGCGCACCTTCCGCTCGCTGGTCGATCATTTCGGCACCGCGCGCGCCGCGCTGGAGCGGCTGCCGGATTTGGCGCGCC
>NZ_JALBHA010001047.1:0-697 GCF_023006445.1 Bradyrhizobium sp. SHOUNA76 | reverse complement strand
GCAGCCGCTTTGCGCCGGCGCCGCTGACGGAGGCCGAGGAGGGCGCGCTCAGCCATCGCTCCCTCGCGGATGCGCCTGCCGCGATCGCAGGTGACTATCCCGAATGGCTGGATCCGCACCTTGCAAAAGTGTTCGGCGATACCCGCGCGGCGGAAGCGGCTGCGATGGCGAGCCGGGCGCCGCTCGACCTGCGCGTCAACGCGCTAAAATCCAATCGCGACAAGGCAATGCAGTCGCTTGCTCATCTTCATGCGAAACCGACGCCTTGGTCCGCAACGGGCCTGCGCATCGAGCTTTCGGCCGATGCGCGCAACCCCGGCATCCAGGCCGAGGAGGATTTCATCAAGGGCGGAATTGAAGTGCAGGATGAGGGATCGCAGCTTGCGGCCCAATTCACCGCGGCAAAACCCGGCGAGCAGGTGATCGACCTCTGCGCGGGCGCGGGCGGCAAGACGCTGGCGCTCGCCGCCTTGATGCAGGGCAAGGGCCGGCTGATCGCGACCGACCGCGACAAGCGCCAGCTGGCGCCGATCCACGAGCGGCTGTCGCGCGCCGGCGTCCACAATGCAGATGTCCGCACGCCCAAGGGCGAGGCCGATCCGCTGGCCGACATCCGCGGCACCGCGGACCTCGTCGTGATCGATGCGCCCTGCACGGGAACCGGAACCTGGCGTCGCAATCCCGACGCCAAATGGCG
>NZ_JALBHA010001046.1:0-699 GCF_023006445.1 Bradyrhizobium sp. SHOUNA76 | reverse complement strand
CGATAGCCGCGCGCGAGGCCGGCGCCGCCGATATAGAGCTCGCCTGCGATCCCCACGCCCGCCGGGCGACCCTCCCGGTCCAGCACATGCACTTGCGTGTTCGACAGCGGACGCCCGATCGGCACCAGCGCCCCGTCCACCAGCCGGCTCGCATCGTACCAGCTGACGTCCCACGTCTCCGCCATCCCGTAGACATTGAGCAGCGCCGCATGCGGCCAGCGTTCCGCGAACGCCGCCGCCAGACGGCTCGGCACCGCCTCGCCCCCGATCATGCACATCCGAAGGTGCGGCGCCTCGCTCTCGGACGGCACGAGCTCGAGCAGCGAATGCAGTTGCGACGGCACCAGCGCCAGACGCTCCACCTGCTCTTCGCCGATGATCCGCATCAGCTCGCGTGGATCGCGCGACGACGCCGCACTGGCGATCACCATCCGGCCGCCCGCCAGCAGCGGCTGGAACACTTCCCAATACGCATCCAGGAAGTTCGCCGACGTCTTCTGGCAATACACCGTCCCGCCGTCGCCCGTCCCCTCCCAGCCCAGCCGTTTGCACGCATTGCGATGCGTGCCCATCACGCCCTTGGGCCGCCCGGTGGATCCGGAGGTGTAGATCACGTAGGCGAGGTTGTCCGGTCCGCTCACCGCGGCCGGTGCAGAGGTCTCCTCGCCTATGATACCGCCGAGATCGTCATCGAGCCGC
>NZ_JALBHA010001045.1:0-701 GCF_023006445.1 Bradyrhizobium sp. SHOUNA76 | reverse complement strand
GACGCCGATGCTGACGGTGGTGTCGACCGGGCCCTCATCGACCACGACGCCGGAGGTCTCGAACGCCTCACGCACGCGCTCGGCGACCAGCACGCCCTCCTCCAGCGAGCAAGGCAGCAGCGCTGCGAATTCCTCGCCGCCGATGCGGCCCGACAGGTCGGTGATGCGTAGGTTGCTGACCACGACGGTCGAGAACAGCTTCAGCATCTCGTCGCCGGCAGGATGGCCGAAGCGGTCGTTGATCGACTTGAAGTGGTCGATGTCGAAGATCATCACGGTCACGGGACGTCCGCCCTTTGCCTCGCGCTCGATCACGCGCGAGCAGGCCTCCGAGAAGCCGCGCCGGTTGAGCATGCCGGTCAGCGGATCGGTCGACGCCGCGGTCCGATGCGCGGTCACGGTGCGCTCCGACACCAGCATGAAGATCACGAAAACGGTGCCGACGGCATAGAGGATGAGCTCGACCGCAAACACCGTGACCCAGATGCTCGACGAGAAGCCGGCATCGTGCGGGCGCAGGAAGCTGCCGATCAGGATCGGCAGCATCAACACGCAGCCGTGCATCACCGGCATCGCGAAGGCCGGCCAGCGCCGCTGCAGGCTCTTGCGCCGCTCGGTCCAGAGCTCGCTGGCGGTCAGCGCCGCATAGACCGAGACAAGGCCGGCACCAGCGATCATGCGCAGCATGGACGCCGCGGGAT
>NZ_JALBHA010001044.1:0-706 GCF_023006445.1 Bradyrhizobium sp. SHOUNA76 | reverse complement strand
CGGAAGCCGGCCCGGGCGGCATCGACCGCTCGCTGAACGCCGCCGCCGGCCAAGGCATCACCGTGGTGCCCCTGCGCTATGTCTCGGCCCAGAACATCTTCAAGCTGCTCGATGCCTTCGGCGTGAAGGCCCAGACCATGCGTCCCGACAGCGCCCGCAACACCTTAATTGTCAGCGGCAGCGGCACCGACCGGGCGACCGCGGTCGACACCATTCTCTCCTTCGACGCCGACTGGATGCGAGGGCAATCGGTCGGCATCTTCCCGGTGCGGAACTCCACGCCCGAGCCGCTCATCTCCGAGATCGAAAAGATCATGGATTCGGGCGAAGGCGGCATGGGACAGAACGTGGTGAAATTCCAGCCGATCGGGCGCCTCAATTCAATTCTGGTCGTCAGCCAGAAGCCGGAATATCTCAAGCGCGCGCAGACCTGGATCGCGCGGCTCGACCGCTCCGACACGGACGGCGTGAATCTGAAATCCTACCCGCTGCGCTACGGCAACTCCAAGGCGGTGGTGGCGCTGCTGAACGAGATCCTGTTCAGCCAGAGCGCGACCAGCACTTCCTCGCTCGACAATTCGGCGGGCCAGATCTCCCCCGGCGCGGGCATCGCGACGTCCTCGTCCGGGACCAATCCGATCGCCTCGCTCAGCGCACTTCCGACCGCAGCCGCAGGTGCCGCAACCCCGGTCACCGGCGCTCCCGG
>NZ_JALBHA010001043.1:0-714 GCF_023006445.1 Bradyrhizobium sp. SHOUNA76 | reverse complement strand
CGATCGAGGTCGCCGCGCCAAAGGTCGAGGTCGCCGACACCATCGGCGCCGGAGACAGCTTTCAGGCGGCGCTGCTTTTCGCGCTGCACAAGCAGGGGCGCCTTGCCCGGCAGCAGCTGAAGGCCATCAATGCCGACGAGCTCCGCCGCGCGCTGTCCTTTGCCACCAATTGCGCCGGCCTGACCTGCACCCGCCCGGGCGCCGACCCGCCCTGGAGCCGTGAGATCACCTCGCCCTTGTAGCCCGTCACAGCGGCGCGACGACTTTCTCGGCGCATTTGAGGAAGGTTCGGATCAGCGGGCTCTGAGAATCCCGCCGCCAGCAGACTGCGATATCGATGGAGTCGGTGGCGTCGCGCAGCGGCCTGAACACGATGCCGCGTGGTGCGCCAAGCTGCGCGCAGGCGGGTAGGATGGCGAGACCTTCACCGGCCAGAACCAGACTCATCGCCGAATGCACCGTCTCCACCCGGCTCGCAATCGGCATCACGACTTGATGCCGTCGCAGCAAGGCCGCGACCGCGGAGGAGGCGGGGTCGTGGTCCGGCCACGGCAGCGCGATCAGCGGGCGGCCTTGCAATTTCGCCATCGGCACTGCGCCAAGGCGGGCGAGCGGTGAGCGGATCGGCATCGCCAGCATGAACGGTTGCGCGCCGACCCGCGCCACCTGGATTTCAGGGTGATGGATCGCCGGCATGCACAGCGCGACCGTGAC
>NZ_JALBHA010001042.1:0-720 GCF_023006445.1 Bradyrhizobium sp. SHOUNA76 | reverse complement strand
CGAGAGCAGCGGCGCCTTGGTCGCCATCGCATAGGCCTCGCGCTCGCGCGCGTTGGCCGGACGCATCGACGCATAGGCGGCCGCGTCATCGCTCTCGGCGAATTGCGCGACGCTGCCTGCCTTGGCAAAACCGCCGCTGCGGCCGATGACGGTCGGGTCGAGCATCAGGTTCAGGAACTGGCCGTCGGCATTGATCGCGGACTGGATGATGCCGGTGCCGAGCTCGCCCGAAGCGGTCGTCAGCCCCGCCGGCGCCAGCGCAGCGAAGGCCGCGGGGATGCCGCCGGTCGAGTTGAAGAAATTGGTCAGCGTGCTCGCGACGTTCTGCTGGTTGACATTGAGGCCGCCAGCCTGCGCGAAGTTGACGTTGACGTTGAGGAACACGTTGCTGGTGTCGTAGCTCAGTGTCGCGTTGAGCGTTGGCATGTTGGAGACGACGTTCGAATTGAAGCTGGTGCCGGCGAGGGTGAAGGCCGCGTTCAGGATCGTGTACTGCTTCTTGACCGTACCCGAGGTGAAGTTGACTCTCACCGTCGCGCCGCCGAGGTCGGCTGCGCCCGTGACGTTGGTGAGGCTGGCATTGGTCGAGGAGACCTGCACCAGATAGGTTGAGGCCGCCGTGAAGATGAGCGATCCGTTCACCGTCAGCGGGCCGAACGGGCTCGCCGCGCTGCCCGGGGCGAGCGTGCCGCCGTTGACCTGGACGCCTGCGACCGTGCC
>NZ_JALBHA010001041.1:0-731 GCF_023006445.1 Bradyrhizobium sp. SHOUNA76 | reverse complement strand
AGCCTGACCTTAAGCCTGCCGCTGTCGCAACCGCCGGCGAGCCGGCGCCGGCTGATCCCAGTGCGGCCCTGGCCTCCTCTGCCCTCGACGTCGCCGCGGCCAAACTGGCCGCCCTGAACGAGCCGGCGACGACGACCGCGAAGGCTCCACCGGCGAAGGCCAAGGTCAGTGACAAGGTCGATGACAAGGCCGGTAGCGGCGCCTCGGACAGCAAGGCGACCAAGCGCAAGGCGGCCAAGAAGCGTCAACGCGTGGTGCGGCGTCCGCCGCCTCAGCAGCTGCAGCAACAGCTCGATCCGTTCGGACAGCAGCAGACGTTCGCGACGACCACGCGCGCGCGCTGATGCTCCTTCTTCGCCTCTCCCCGCAAGCGCGAGGCGAGGCGAGGGAGCGCACCTTCAGCGCGGCCACAGTCGAACGTCTCACGCCGGCCCGGTCGCGATGGCCGGGCCCTTTTCCTGGCCCCATTCCGACCATGAGCCGTCATAGAGCGCGGTGTCGGTGATCCCGAGGCGATAGAGCGCGAGCGTCAGCACGCCGGCCGACACGCCCGAGCCGCAGCTCGTCACGATGGGCGCATCGAGCTTGACGCCAGCGCCCGTGAAAGCGGCGCGGAGATCGTCGAGCGGCTTCATCTCGCCGGTCGCGGCATCGAACAGGAGATTGTAGGGCACGTTGCGGGCGCCGGGGATGTGGCCGGAGCGGATGCCCGCGCGCGGCTCGGGCGCACG
>NZ_JALBHA010001040.1:0-731 GCF_023006445.1 Bradyrhizobium sp. SHOUNA76 | reverse complement strand
GGTCCAGGCGCCGATCGTCAGCGCGCCGATCTCGGTGCCGCGCGTCGTCGTCATCCAGGTGGCGCCGACGCCGACCACGGTCGCGAGCAGAAGGGCCGTCAATGTGATCAGGATCAGCCGCACGGGTTTCGATCAGTTCTTGCGCGGGACGGAGGCGTTGGCATTCTCTTCCGCATAGTTCTGCGGGAAGGCGAGCGCGCTCGTCGCCGAGGACGGCCCGGCCGGCTTGGTGTCGGCATCGGCCGATTTCTTTGCCGTCTTGGCGGCGTCATCCAGCAGCTTCTCGACGCGCACCAGGATGTCGGCGCCGCGCTTGGTCAGCACCGGCGGCGGGCCCGGCTTGGTCTCCAGGATCTTCGGCGCCGCATTGGCCTGCGCGTTGCTGACATGCTGCGGCGGCAGCTTCTGGCCCATGCCGATGCCGGGGATCTCCCGGACTTCGACGCCCTGATGCGCCGCGAGCATGATGTCGTGCCAGGTCTGCGCCGGCAGCGAGCCGCCGGTCATGCGGTTGGTCGGCGAATAGTCGTCGTTGCCGTACCACACCGCGCAGGTGAAATTGCCGGTGTAGCCGACGAACCAGGCGTCGCGATACGCGTTGGTGGTGCCGGTCTTGCCCGCGGTCGGAATGCCGTCGAGGGCGGCGCGGCGCGCGGTGCCCTCGCTGACGACGTGGCTCATCATGCCGGCCATGTCGGCGGCAACGGAGGCGGGGATTGCCTGGCGCGGCT
>NZ_JALBHA010000103.1:0-15504 GCF_023006445.1 Bradyrhizobium sp. SHOUNA76 | reverse complement strand
CGCGAGGCCAGCTCGCGGTCGGCGGTGCCTGCGACGACTGCATCGAACTGGTCGCGCAGCGGCGGCAGGTTGGCGAGCAGCTGGGCGCGACGATCGATCAGGGTCGAGATCCGCTCGAGGCCGGTGCGATAGGTCGCAAGCCGCTCGGTGACCCCGTCGATCATGTCCTGCTGCTCGGGCGCGAGCTCGATGCGGGTCTTCTTCAGGATGTCGCTGAGCGTCGAGGCCGCCTCGCCGACCTGCTGGAACTGGGTGCCGGCGCCGGGATCGGTGACGAAGTCGCGCGCGGCCAGACGCAGTTCGTTCATGCGGCGGTCGATGTCCTCGGCGAGGTCGCCGACGCTCTGGAGTCGCTGCAGCTCGGCAAAGGTCGTATCGATGTGCCGGATCGCGATCACGCTCGCGGTCGATGTGACGATGATCACCGCCAGCACGAGCAGGAAGCTGCCGAAGGTGAGCTGGCCGATGGAGAGCGAGAAGGTTCGCTTTTTCTCAGGGGTCGGCGTCAATTCGGCGGACATTCGTGTCTTGGGGGGACCGGGCTACTGGAGACCCAATATACGACGTATTGCCGCCCGGGGGAAACATGCCTCGGGCCGCCGGTTATCCTTAATATTGTGGCCTCGGAGCCCCCGTCCCCCTATGACGGTTTGACGCTTGCCTGCCGCCGGGCCGGGATTGTCATGGCGGCGACGCCGAGGACGACGCAGGCTAGCCCGATCCAGGCAGTCCGGCTCAGGCTCTCGCCGAGAAGGGCGACGCTGATGGCGACACCGATAGGCACGCGGAGATAGGCCTGCGCGGTGGTGCCGACCGAGCCCAGGGTCTGGATCAGGCGGAAATAGATCGCAAAGGCTGCGGCCGTCGAGAACACGGCGAGCGCGAGCAGCGCCAACACTGAACTTTGCGAGGGCGACAGCGTCCAGGGCTGCTCGACCATGAGCGAGGCCGGGATCAGGACGGCGGCCCCGGCCAGCAGCGAGCCGGCTGCCGGCGCCATGGGATCGAGCCCCTTGAAGCTGCGGCCGAAGATCGCGGCGCAGGCATAGCAGATGGTGGCGGCGACGATCGCGGCCTCGGCGACGAGGCCGCCGCCGACGTCATGGAAGGCATCGACGCCGACGATCAGCAGGATGCCGGCCATGCCGGCGACGACGCCGAACAGCTTTCGAGGTGTCGTCGCTTCGTGACGGGTCACGATTGCAGTGAGCAGGAAGGTGAAGATCGGTCCGGCCGAGTTGAGGATGGTGGCCAGCGCGGCATCGACGTGGCGCTCGCCCCAGGCGATCAGCGTCCAGGGGATCACGCTGTTGAGTACGGCCTGGAACGCGAACCGCCGCCAGGTCGCGGCATCCGTCGGCATTTGGACGCCGCGTGCCCACATGACGGCCAGCAGCAACAGGCCCGCGATCGTGGTGCGCGCCGCGATCAGCGTGATCGGCGGGATGGTGGCAACGCCGAGCTTGATGAAGGTGTAGGAACCACCCCAGAGCGTTGCGAGCGCGACCAGGAGCGCCAGCTCGACGGCGATGTTGGTGTCCTGCCGGTTGTCCACTCTGTGCGTCCCATCCATTCGCGATGGACGGAACCTAGCGCGACCGCAGTCCTTAATACTTCGTCGGGTGTCGAAGTGTCTTAGCCTAGTGCCCCCACCTCGAACACCTCGCCGTCATAGCCGGCCTCGCGGGGGATACGGAGCTGGCGGCCGGTTTCGGTCTTGGTCATCACCGGCATCACCGTGACGATCGACAAGCCCCTGGCATGCTCCATCGCGGCCTGCACCGTTGGCTGCTTCGCCAGCCGGATCAGATTGCGCGTGGTCGGGAACGGCAGCTTGAAGCGACCGCTCTCGCCGCCCTCCACCGCCTCGCGCGGCGAGACCCAAATTGAATCGGTGGACTCCCGCCCATCATGGGCGCCGAGCTGATCGGGCGGCGCTGCGGCAAGGAAGAACCAGGTGTCGAAGCGTTTTGGCATGCCCTCGGGCGTGATCCAGTGCGCGTAAGGCACCAGCGAATCGAGCGCGAGCTGCAGATTGTTGTCGGCCAGGATGCTCAGGAAGCTGACCTTGTGCTCGTTGAGCGCGACGCGGTGCCGATCTGCGAGTTCGCCGGCACGCTTGGCATCGACAGGCGCACCAGTCTCCCTCGAGCTCGCCAGCAGGATGCCGCTTTCCTCGAAGGTCTCACGGATCGCGGCGATGCGGAAGCCGCGGTCCGCTTCGCTCAAGCCCTCGCCGCACGAATACAGATCGGTGCGGGCGACGATCTCCTTGTCACCGGCATCGACGCTGCCGCCGGGAAACACCAGCGCGCCCGAGCTGAACTCGATCTGATGATGGCGAACCATCATGAAGACTTCAATCTCCTGAGCGCCGTCGCGGAGCAGGAGAATGGTCGAGGCCGGGCGTGATGCTGATGTCTCGGCCATGCGACTAACCCGCGGCGCTTGATTGCGGGCCGAGATTGGCGCGCTTGTCGACACGGGCGACGCGTGACAGCAGGTACTCGACCTCCGCCTTCGCCATCGCCGTGATGGTCGCGCCGGGCTTGCGCTGGGCGCTGGAGGCGATGATGCCGCGCTTCTGCAGCACGTATTTGCGGATGGTCAGGCCGACACCGGGCTGCTGCTCGTAGCGGATCAGCGGCAGGTGCGCGTCGAACAGGTCATGCGCGGCATCGCGCTTGCCGGCCTTGGAGAGATTCACGACGTCGATCAGAAGCTCCGGGAAGGCGTAGCCGGTCATGGCGCCGTCGGCACCGCGCTCCATCTCGAAGTCCAGGAACGTGCCGCCATTGCCGCAGAGAATCGAGAGCGGACGGAGCGAACCGTCCTTCTGGAAGCCGCGCAGTGTCGTGATCTTCTCCAGCCCCGGCCAGTCCTCGTGCTTGAGCATCACGCAATTCGGATTGTCCATGACGATCTTGCGGATCACGGCGGGCGTGAACACCACCGAGAGCGTCAGCGGGTAGTCCTGGAGCACCCAGGGCACATCAGGCCCGATCGCTTCCGCCGCCTGCTTGAAATAGCCAATGATCTGGTCATCAGTGCGAAGCGACGGCGGCGGCGCGATCATGACGCCGGCCGCACCCGCATCCATCGAGGCCTTCGCCAGCGAGCGCATGGTGGCAAAGCCCGGCGCGGAGACGCCGACGATCACCTGCATTTTCTTCGCGCGCTTGACGAAGCGCACCGCGACCTGCTCGGCTTCAGTGGCGTCGAGCTTGGGCGCTTCGCCGAGGATGCCGAGCACCGTGACGCCGTCGCAGCCGACCTCCTCGTAGAAATCGGTCAGGCGGTCGATCGAGCGCTCGTCGATCCGGCCGTCGTCGTGGAACGGTGTCGGCGCGATTGCGAAAGTGCCCTTGGCGTCGGCGGTGAGTTTCATCAGTCTCGTCTCTCTCTATCATTCCGGGGCGGCTCGCAGAGCCGAACTCTGGTGCGCAATTGCGCACCTGAGAATCTCGAGGTTCCGGGTTCGATGCTTCGCATCGCCCCGGAACGACAAACCAGCCTAAAACCTCCGCGCCCCCATCTTGATCTGCTCCTCGGAGAAGAAAATCTCCTTGGCATGATCGGCGATGTCCTGGGCCTTCCAGCCCGTGTGCGGCGGTTTCCAGCCTTCCATTTCCATCATCCGCATCTCGCGCACGCCGCGGGGCCCGGACACGCCCAGCACCTTGCCGGTCTGGTCGCCCGACAAATCGCTGACCATGTATAGCACGGCCGGCGCGATGCCGTCCGGCCCCAGCGCGGCGCCCGGGTTCTCCTTATAGCGGGGCAGGTCTGCGGTCATGCGGGTCAGGGCGCCCGGCGCCAGCGTCCAGATCCGGATGTTGTACTTGCGGCCCTCGATCGCCAGCACGTTGGACAGGCCCCAGATGCCGCCCTTGGCAGCTCCATAATTGGTCTGGCCGAAATTGCCGATCAGGCCTGAGGTCGAGGAGGTGTTGACGATGACGCCGCCGCCGTTTTCCCGCATCCAGCGAAACACCGGCAGGGTGCAACAAAAGGTGCCTTTCAGATGCACCTTGATCACCTTGTCCCAGTCCGATTCGGTGGCTTTTGCGAAGGTCTGGTCGCGCAGGATGCCGGCATTGTTGACCAGGATGTCGGCGCGGCCGAAGTGCTTGATGGCGTCGTCGAACACCGACTGGCCGCCCTCCATGGTGGAGATGTCGGCGCCGTTGGCGACCGCCTTGCCGCCCTCGGCCGTGATCGCGTCCACCACAAGCTGCGCCACGGACTTGTCGGCGCCGGAGCCGTCGCGGGGCCCGCCGAGGTCGTTGACCACGACGGAGGCCCCTTCCCGCGCGAACAGCTTTGCGTAGGCCTCACCGAGGCCCCCGCCCGCGCCGGTGATCAGCGCAACCTTGCCGTCGAGTAGTCCCATGGTGGCCTCTCCCTGTTTGTTTTTATCGTGGCCCGGACGCGATGCAGCGTGAAACGCTGCGGCGCAGAGCCGAGACCCAGTTCTTTCTTGGTGGCCTCTCTGGGCCGGCTCTGCAGCGCACCGCTTAGGGAGCGCTGCGCTGCGTCCGGGGCACGAGACCGGCCTAACCCAACACCGTCTTGCCGTTCTTGATCACCACGACGCCGCGCGCCTTCACCTTGGCTTCGAACGAGATCACGTTGCCGTCCTTCCAGAGGTCCATGGTCACGGTCTCGCCGGGATAGACCGGCGAGGAGAACCGCGCGACATGCTGGCGGAACGCGGAAGCGTCGTAGTCGGCATAGGTCTGGAGCACGCCGCGGCAGGTGATGCCATAGGTGCACATGCCGTGCAGGATCGGGCGCGGGAAGCCGGCCTTCTTGGCGAACTCGGGGTCCGAGTGCAGCGGATTGCGGTCGCCGCAGAGGCGGTAGACCAGCGCCTGGTCGGGGCGCGTGGTGATGTCGATGGTCTTGTCTGGGCTACGCGAGGGGATCTTGTGCGGATCGGGCTGGGTCAGGTTCGGCCCGCCAAAGCCGCCGTCGCCGCGGGCAAAGCGCGAGGCGACCAGCGTTGCCAGCTTCTCGCCCTTCTCGTTCTTCAGCACGGTCTGGTGCACGATGACGGCGCCCTTGTCCTTGCCCTTGTCGTAGACCTCGAGCACGGAAGAATCGGCGGTGATGTTGGCAGCCACCGGCAGCGGCTGGTGGAAGGTGATGTCGCGCTCGCCGTCGACCACCATCACGCGATTTAGGTTCATCTCGCCCGGACCGGAGCCCCACGCTGCAACGGACGCGAAGGTCGGCACCACCTTGAGCGGACGCGGCGTGAATGTGCCCTCGTTGACGAACGCGAGCTCGTTCTCGTCCATGGGATCGGCGCCAAGGCCGATGCCGTAGGCGTAGAGCATCACCTCGCGGTCGGTGTAGGCGTATTTCTGGCCGAGGTTTTTGAGGGATTTCAGTTCTTCGTATCTGGCGGACATGTTTCTGGTTTCCTCCCGGCGTTCTTTCAGCGGGCGGCGGCGCCTATTAATGCGCCCTCTCCCCTTGTGGGAGAGGGCCAGATGCTGCCCGCAACAAACTCATTTGGGTGAGGGGTTGCTTCCACGACGAGAGCTTTCCCCGCGGAGCGATACCCCTCATCCGGCGCTTCGCGCCACCTTCCCCCACATCCGCCTTCGCCAAGGCTTCGGCGGACATGAGGGGAGAAGATACTTAAGCCACCGTGAAGAACGGCAGCGGCGCGCCATCCGTGGGCTTGAACACCACCTTCACCTTCTGGCCGATCTTCAGCTTCTCGAGATCGCAGTCGACGAAGTTGGTCTGCACCGACGGGCCTTCCTTCAGCGTGACGTAGCCGATGGCGTAAGGGCCGGTCGGCGATTTCCGCATCAGGCTCCAGGTGTAGATCGTGCCCTCGCCCGAGGCTTCCTCCCACACCGTCTTGTCGGAGTAGCAGAACGGGCAGATCGAGCGCGGGAAGTAATGCGCTTCGCCGCAGGCGGTGCAGCGCTTGATCATGAACTTGCCCTGCTTGGCGGCGTCCCAGAACGCCGCGGTCTCGGGGTTCGTCACCGGCGCCGGATATTTCTTTGCATCTACCATCACACGCGCTCCAGAATGGCGGTCGAGGCGGCGTGGCGAACACCCAGAAGGCCGCCGGTGCCGTGGGCGATGGCGAGATCGCAATTCCTAACCTGCACCTTCGGATGCGCCTCGCCGCGCAGCTGCCTGACGGCCTCGATGATCTTGGTCATGCCGCCGCGGTTGACGGGGTGGTTGCTGCAGAGACCACCGCCATCGGTGTTGAACGGCAGCTTGCCGACGCCCGAGATCAGATTGCCGTCGGCGACGAACTTGCCGCCCTCACCCTTCTTGCAGAAGCCGAGGTCTTCGAGCTGCATCAGCACGGTGATGGTGAAGCTGTCGTAGATCGAGGCGTATTTGATGTCCTTCGGCGTGATGCCGGCTTCCTCGAACGCGCGGGGGCCGGACCAGATGCCGGCAGAGTAAGTGAGATCGAGATCCTTGCCGCCGCGCGGGCCCTTCATGGCTTCGCCATGGCCGATCAGCTTGACCAGCGGCTTCTTCAGGCTCCTGGCGATCTCCGGCGTGGTCACGATCAGCGCGCCGCCGCCGTCGGAGACGACGCAGCAATCCATGCGATGCAAGGGATCGGAGATCATCGGCGAGTTCAAGACGTCCTCGACGGTGACGACGTCCTTGAGCATCGCATGCGGATTGTATTGCGCGTGATGCGAGGCCGCGACCTTGATCCAGGCAAGCTGCTCGCTGGTGGTGCCGTAGTCGTGCATGTGGCGCATGGCACACATGCCATAGGCATTGTGGGTGGTCGCACCATAAGCGGACTCGAAATCGGCTTCCGCACCGGCCGCGCGCGGCGGCATCACGCCGGTGCGCGGCTTGCCGGCGAGCGTGATCAGCGCGATCGAGCACTTGCCCGCGGCGATGGCTTCCGCGGCATGGCCGAGATGAATGATGTAGGAACAGCCGCCGGTCTCCGTGGAATCGACGTGACGGAGCTTCTTGGTGTTGAGGCCGAGATAGTCGACCATCGGCCAGGCGCCGCCGGGCGCGTCGCCCGCGCAGAAATAGCCGTCGACATCGTCCTTGGAGAGCCCGGCATCCTCGATCGCGCCCTTGGCGACCTCGGCATGGAGCTGGGCGGTGGATTTGTCCGGCGCATGCCGGGTCGGGTGTTCGTAGATCCCGGCAATGTAGGCCTTGCCCTTGATGGTCAAAACAGAGGTCTCCGCTCGCGTTTCTTCTTGGCTCTTTTTTCTGAACCGCAGTGGGCTGATTGGCAAGGGCGGAAATATTCCGCCCCGCGAGAGGGGTAGCGGGTTGGCGCAACTCCCATTCCGTCATCCTGAGGCGCGAGTGGCGCGATGCAATGCATCGCGCCGGGAGCCTCGAAGGATGCACGGCCCGGCTATCTCGACAGCCGCGCCGCGACAGGCGGGCCGTCGTCCTTCGAGGCTCGCCGAAGAGGCGAGCGCCTCAGGATGACGGTTATGGAGTGCGACTTGCCTCAACAGCATTGCGAGCGCGTTGAAGCAACCTCGCGGCGCTTCACGCCCGAGCCTTGCTTCCGTCTCGCTCCCCTGTCGGAACAGAGGGCGCAGGGAAGACCGGGTGCCGGCCGGGCACCCACGGTCCACTGTGCGAAGGTTGCGCTACAAGAGGCTGCACAGTGGCATACAGGTGTGGCCAGACATCCGGCCTTCCCTGCGCAGTGGCTTTACGGCTTATGTCGTGCTCTCCCCGGGGAGCGTTGCACTATTGCCCCCGTCGCCTTGCGAGCGATCGCAAGACTTGACGCACAGACCCCGGGCGTCAGGACCACACGATTTTGCCGTACGCGAGACCGCGCCCGTCGTGCCGCGAGACAATCGCTCGCGTGACGCAGCCCGCGTCCACCGCCGCTCACCCCGCGTTTCGTGACGATCGCGATACGCCCCTCTGAGAGGGATGAGGTAACGCACGGATACGACAATTCCGAATTTCGGTAAAGTGGAATGTTTTTGTGACAGGGGATTGACCCCTCACTTGGGTGTTTTGCCCGACAGGCAGCACAACGGATGGTGCCGTAGGGTGGGCAAAGGCGCAACGCGCCGTGCCCACCATCTCGCGGAGATCAATGCCGAAGACGTGGGCACGCTGCGCTTTGCCCACCCTACGAGACCGCCTTACTCCGCCGCGATCTGCCGCGGCGCGGGCGGCGGGCTCGCGAGATCGGCGGCGAGTTGGGCGTAGCGGGCTTTTGCATCCGCCACCGCCTTCTCCTTCACCGGGCCGTAGCCACGGATGCGGTCGGGCAGCGAGAGCAGTTCCACCGCGGTGTCGATCGTCACCGGCGACAACAAGCCGAGCACCGTGGCGACGTCCTTCTCGTAGCCGGCGATCAAATCCCGCTCGAGCTTGCGGTCGGCGCTGCGGCCGAAGATGTCGAGCGCCGTGCCGCGCAGGAATTTGAACTTCGCCAGCACGCGGAAGACGTTGAGCATCCACGGGCCGAAGGTGCGCTTCTTCGGACGTCCCAGCGGGTCGAGGCCGCCACCGAGGATCGGCGGGGCCAGATTGAAGCTGAACTTGAAGTCGCCTTCGAACTGCTCGCGGAGCTGCTGCTCGAAGGCGCCGTCGCTGAACAGGCGCGCAACCTCGTATTCGTCCTTGTAGGCCAGCAGCTTTGCGTAGTTCACCGCGACCGCGCGCGGCAGCGCATCGCCATAGCCGCCCTTCACCGCGACATCGCGAACCTGGTCGACCAGCTTGCGATAGCGCTTGGCCAAGCGGCTGTTCTGGTAGGCGGCCAGGTGCTTGGCGCGATGCTCGATGACCTCGTCCAGAGTCATCGCCTCCAGCGTCTTGGGCGCCACGACCTCGTCCGTCCCCTTCAGCATGTCCGCAAGCCGCTTGGGATCCGCGACCGCGAGGCGGCCGAGGCGGAAGGCTTCCTTGTTCATCTTGATCGAGACGCCGTTGACTTCGATCGCCTGCTCGATCGCTTCCGCGGACAGCGGAAACAGGCCCTTCTGATAGGCGTAGCCCATCATCATCATGTTGGTGGCGATGGCATCGCCGAGCAGTTGCTCGGCCGGCTTGGTGAAGTCGAAGAAGACGGAGTCCTTGTGCAGCGCGGTTTCCAAGAGCCCGTTCAGCTTGCGGGTCTGGAAGTTGAAGTCGCGATTGAGGACGAAATCGGCGGTGGGAATGACGTGGCTGTTGATGATGCCGCGGGTGCGGGTGGAATCGCAGAGCGAGATCGTATCCTTGGCGACCGCAACCACCTCGTCGGCGGCGAGCACGAGATCGGCCGTGCCGGTGACGATGCGCGAGCAGGTCACTTCGGCCGGATGATCGGACAGGCGGACATGGCTGAGCACCGCGCCACCTTTTTGCGCGAGGCCGGACATGTCGAGGATCATCGAGGCCTTGCCCTCGATATGGGCAGCCATGCCGAGCAGTGCGCCGATGGTGAGAACGCCGGTGCCGCCGACACCGCCGACCGCGATGTTGTAGGGCTTGTCGAGGGTCGGGCGCGAGGCCGGCTCGGGCAGCTCACCGATATCAGCGAGCTCGCCAGGCGCGCGGTGGCGCGGCTTGCCGCCGTCGACGGTGACGAAGGACGGGCAGAAGCCCTTCACGCAGGAATAGTCCTTGTTGCACGATGACTGGTTGATGGCGCGCTTGCGGCCGAACTCGGTCTCCAGCGGCTCGACCGAGATGCAGTTCGACTGCACCGAGCAGTCGCCGCAGCCCTCGCAGACGGCCGGGTTGATCATGACGCGGCGCGCCGGATCCTCCATCAGGCCGCGCTTGCGGCGGCGGCGCTTTTCGGCGGCACAGGTCTGCACGAACACGATCGCCGAGGTGCCCTTGTACTCGCGGCACATCCTCATGACGCGGTCGAGCTCGTCGCGGTGATACTTCTTCACGCCGGGCGCGATGGTGTCGGCGGGATAAGTGTCGGGCGCTTCCGAGACCAGATAGATCTCGCGGATGCCCTCGGCGTGGAGCTGGAAGGTGATCTGCTGCGGCGAGAGATCGCCGTCATGGCGCTGGCCGCCGGTCATGGCCACCGCGTCGTTGTAGAGGATCTTGTAGGTGATGTTGGTCTTGGAGGCGACTGCCTGACGGATGGCGAGCAGGCCGGAGTGGAAATAGGTGCCGTCGCCGAGATTGGCGAAGATGTGGTTCTCGTTGGTGAAGGGGGCGATGCCGACCCACGGCACGCCCTCGCCACCCATATGGGTAAAGGTCTCGGTCGAGCGGTCCATCCACAGCGCCATGAAGTGACAGCCGATGCCGGCCATGGCGCGGCTGCCTTCGGGGACTTTCGTCGATGTGTTGTGCGGGCAGCCGGAGCAGAAATAGGGGGTTCGGGAAACGGGTGCGACCGCCTGCATCTGGGTCGCCTGGCGGCCGTTGAACCAGTCGGCCTTGACGCGGAGCATCTCGGCGATCTCGGGATTGAGATCGAGCTTGAGAAGTCGCTCGGTGAGCGAGGTCGCGAGCGAGGCGACGCTGAGCTCGGCGGCGAAGGTCAGGAAGCGCTTGTCGTGCTCGTCCATCTTGCCGACGATGCGCGGGCGAACGTCGTCGCGCCAGTTGAACAGCACCTGCTTGACCTGGTTCTCGACGATCTCGCGGCGCTCCTCGACGATGAAGATCTCCTCTAGGCCGACCGCGAATTCATGCACGCCTTCCGGCTCCAGCGGCCATGGCATGCCGATCTTGTAGAGGCGAAGGCCGATCTTTGCGGCGACCTCCTCGGTGATCCCGAGCTCACGCAGCGCCTGACGCACATCCTCATAGCTCTTGCCCGAGGCCATGATGCCGAAGCGGGCATTCGGCGAATCCATGGTGACGCGGTTGACCCTGTTGGCGCGCGCAAAGGCGATCGCGGCAAAGCCCTTGTAGTCCTGCAGGCGGCGGTCCTGCTCGAAGCGGTCGTCGGGCCAGCGCAGATTGAGGCCGCCGGGCGGCAGCTCGAAATCGGCGGGGATGATGAAGGGCTTCATCTCGTCGGTGAGGTCGATCTCGGCGGTGGTCTCCACCGTCTCCGTGATCACCTTCATGCCGACCCAGCAGCCGGAGTAGCGCGACATTGCGATGCCGAGCAGGCCCATCTCGATCATCTCGTGGATGCTCGAGGGATAGAGATACGGCATCAGCGCCGACATGAAGGCATGGTCGGATTGATGCGGGACGGTGGAGGATTTTGCGCCGTGGTCGTCACCGGCAAGGCACAGTACGCCGCCGTTCTTGGCCGAGCCCGCGGCATTGCCATGGCGGAACACGTCGCCGCAACGGTCGACGCCGGGGCCCTTGCCGTACCAGATGCCGACCACGCCGTCGTATTTGGCGCCGGGCGAGAGATTGAGCTGCTGCGAGCCCCAAACGGCGGTGGCCGCGAGATCCTCGTTCACGCCAGGCTGGAACTTGATGTTGTACGCTTCGAGATGCTTGCGGGCGGCAAAGAGCTGCTGGTCGTAGCCGCCGAGCGGCGAGCCGCGATAGCCGGAGATGAAGCCTGCGGTGTTCAGCCCTGCGGCACGGTCGCGGCGGATCTGGGCCATGGGCAGGCGGACCAGCGCCTGGATGCCCGTGGTGAAGACGTGTCCCGTCTGCTGGGTGTATTTCTGATCGAGACTGATCGGACCCTGGTTGATGCCCATGTTGTCCTCTTTGCCGCCCTGTTCAGGTCTTGCTGACTTAAGCCGTTGCCTGCCCGTTGTTTTTAGCTAGGGCGCGCCGACCAACTCCGCCACTCTATGTCGGATATTTCACGCTCCGCATCACAAATCTGCCGCTTGGGCGGCGCCGGGTAAAAATCGCAATTTCGTGGCCTGAAACACGCTGGGCATTTTCAATTTGTGTCACCATACCCCCGCCGTCGCGAAATGAATTGACGCGGCCTCGTGCGGGGATGCGGGCGATGGTCGCAGGAGTGGCTTTGATGCGGACGATTCTGGCTGGCTTGGCGCTCGCGGGCTTGGCGTTGTGCAGTGCGGTTGCAAGCGTGGCTGCCGAGCCGTCACCGGAGCTGATCGCCTACGGCAAGACGCTGGTCGAGGCCGGCGACTGCGCGGGTTGCCACACCGCCGATCCCGCCAAACCGTTCGCGGGCGGCAAGCGCATCGACACCCCCTTCGGCGCGATCTACGCGCCGAACCTGACCCCGGACCGCGACACCGGGATCGGCGCCTGGCCAGATGCCGATTTCACCCGCGCCTTGCGCACCGGGATCGCGCCTGACGGCTCGAACTATTATCCGGCCTTCCCCTACCCCTACTTCACGAAGATGACGAAGGACGACACGCTTGCGATCCGCGCCTATCTCGGCACGCTGGCGCCTGTCGTCAGCCGTAACAAGCAGCCCGAGCTCCGCTGGCCGTTCGGCTATCGCGGCTTGATGCGGGTCTGGAACGCCGTGTATTTCAAGCCCGGCCTGTTCGAACCCGACCAGAGCAAAAGCGCGGCCTGGAACAGGGGCGGCTATCTCGTCACCGGGCTCGGCCATTGCGGCGCCTGCCACACGCCGAAGAATTATTTCGGTGCGAACAAGGAGGCGCAGGCGCTATCCGGCAACGAGATCGGCGGCTGGTTTGCCCCGCGCCTCGATGGCGCCACCCGCACAGGGCTGAAATCGTGGAGCGAGGCTGATATCACGGAGTATCTGCAGAGCGGACGCAACGCCAGGAGCCACGCAGGCGGGCTGATGGCGGAAGTGGTCGTCAAGTCGACCTCGAAGATGAGCGATGCCGATGTGCGCGCGATCGCGGTTTACTTGAAGAGCCTGCCGCCGGCACGGCGCGAGACGATCGTGACGCCGCCCGACGAAGCCGAGATGGAGGCCGGGCAAGCGGTCTACGCAAAGCTCTGCATCGCCTGCCATGAAGCCGACGGCTCGGGCACACCGCGGATCTATCCGCCGCTGCCGGGCAATGCGCTGCTGCAATCGATCAATCCGTCCTCCACCTTGCGCATCATTCTCGACGGCGCCCGCACCGTGACCACGCCGCGCGCGCCCAACACCGGCGAGATGCCGGGCTATGCCAAGCAGCTGTCCAATGAGGAGATCGCGGCAGTCACGAACTACATCCGCAATTCCTGGGGCAATGCCGGCGTGCTGGTGACGCCGGCGCAGGTGGCGAAGGCGCGGAGGGAAGAATAGTCTCTCCCCGTCATTGCGAGGGGCTCGCGACAAAATTGCGAAGCAATTTTGCGCTGATGCAACGAAGCAATCCAGAATCCCTCGGCGGAAAACTCCTGGATTGCTTCGCTGCGCTCGCAATGACGACGTGGATAGAGTGCGGCGACGCAACCTCTACTTCTCATCGTCCCCCGTGAACACGAATTTCGGCATCTCCCATCTGTAGCGCACCGCGAGCAGGCGGAAACTGAGACCGAGCACGAAGGTCAGGATCGTCCAGATCTCGGCGTTGAGCTTGAGGCCGAACGCGGTGGCGTAGAACAGGCCGGTCACCACCGAGACGCTGGCATAGAGCTCGGAGCGAAACAGCAGCGGCACGTCGTTGCACAGCACGTCGCGGAGCACGCCGCCGGCGCAGCCCGTCACCATACCGGACACGATTACGATTGGCAGCGAGGCATCCATCTGCCAGGCAACATCGCAGCCAATCATGGTGAAGACGACGAGCCCGATGGCATCGAGCACGATGAAGGCGACCTTCAACCGGTGCACCAGACGCGCAAACAGGATGGTGAGGAAAGCGGCACCGCCGGCGAGCGCGAGGTAGGTCGGGTTTTGTACCCACGCCAACGGATAATGTCCGAGGAAGAGATCGCGCAACGTACCGCCGCCGAGCGCGGTGATGCAGCCGAGAAAGCAGACTCCTAACCAGTCCATGCTGCGGCGTCCGGCAGCCAGCGCCGCCGTCATGCCCTGGGCGGCTATCGCGACCAGGGACAGGAAATGCAGTACGCTATCCGTCGGCGGCAGACTCCACATGGCTTATTCCCTTGGGCTTGTTCCGTTGGGCTTGTTCCCTTCGTCGCGGCAATGGAACTCGCGTCCAGTTCCCTGCCAGACAGGTTCCCGATTCCCGGCATAAGGGCAACATGAGACGAAAGCATAGGGAACGCGGAACAGAATCTCGCATCCACGGGTTGTCCGGCCGTCATAACCGAGGAGACCTAATCGATGGCTGACGACCGTTTTCCCAACGATCCGTACCGCCCGAACCTCGCCGACGATGAGTATCTTCGCGCGGCGCGCCGGGATGCCGACCTTCAGGCCGATCCCGAGCTTGGCGAAGGCCCCGCCTCCAGCGGCAAGGTTGCGTTGTTCGCCGTTGCGATTGCACTGGTGCTGGGTGCCGTGTTCTACGGCCTGAACAATACCAGCACGACCAATCAGGCCAGCAACGCACCGGCCTCGCAGACGGCACAGACGCAGCCCTCCAATCCGGCCGCGCCTCCCGGCATGCGCGACGTGACGCCGCGCACCAACACCGGCCCGGGCGTGACCACGGGTGCTGCACCGAGCAAGCCGGCAGCCCCGGCTCCGGATACACCTGCCGCAAAGCCGGCGCCGGATACGCAGACGCCGTCAGACGGCGCGAAGCAATAGTTCGCAATGAGACGTGAGAGCGGCGGGACAATGTCCCGCCGCTCTTCGTTTGCTAGCTGAACATCTTGTTGAGGTCGCCGCCGGAATAGCCGCGGCCGAGTTCGGTGAATGTGCCCTTCTCCGCCATCTCCTTCGCCGCCCGCATGAAGCCGCCCCAGGCGGCGCGGGCAAGCGAGCCACCGACGCTGATCCGGCGTACGCCGAGGTCGGCGGCTTCCTGCAACGACAGGCCGGAAGCACCGATCAGCAGGTTGAATGGTTTTGGGTGCACCGCCTTCACCACTGCGGCGATATCCTCGCGGGTCTTGAGGCCTGGCGCGTAGAGGCAGTCGGCCCCGGCGTCCGCGTAAGCGGTGAGCCGGTCGATGACCAGCTTGAGATCGGTCACGCCCCACAAATAGGCTTCGCAGCGGCCGACCAGCAGCGTGCCGCTGTCGCCGATCGCCTTGCGCGAGGCCCTGATGCGCTCGACCGCGAGCGTGCGCTCGTAGATCGGCTTGTCCTTGTCGCCGGTGGAATCCTCGATCGACAGACCGGCAACGCCGGTTCGCACGCAGCGCTCGACATTGTCCGCAACCCTGTCCGGCTCGACCGCGAAGCCGCCCTCGAAATCGGCGTTCACCGGAATATCGACCGCCGAGCTCAATGCTGCCAGATGCTGACAGACGTCCTCGACAGTGACGTGGTTGTCGGCCTTGCCGATGGTCCAGGCAAAGCCCGCGCTCGATGAGGCAATCGCCTTGAAACCGAGATGCTGCAACGCCTTGGCGCTGCCGACATCGACCGGATTGGGCAGGATGAAGCATCCGCTCTCGTGCATCTTCTTGAACGCCGCGCGCTTGTCAGCGGTTGTCACGTGCATGTTTATCTCCCTTGATAGCAGCGCAGACATAGGCGCCCTCACGCGGCAGCGCCAGAGCGCGCCCGGCAGCGCCAGAGCGCGCCCGGCA
>NZ_JALBHA010001039.1:0-733 GCF_023006445.1 Bradyrhizobium sp. SHOUNA76 | reverse complement strand
GCGCCGCGGCGCGTGTTCGTGCAGGCCCGCCAGATCTGGTGCTACGCCAAGGCGGCGCAGATGGGCTGGTATCCCGAGGGGCGCGCGATCGCGCTGAAGGGGCTGGAGCATCTGCTGGCATGCGCCAAAGCGCCTGACGGCCGGCCGGGTTATGTGCACCGGCTGACGCCGGAGGGCGCGGTGCTCGACGGCCGGCGCGACGCCTATGACCACGCCTTCATCCTGTTCGCGCTCGCGACCGTCTACGCGCTCGACCAAGACGCGCAGGTTCGTGCCGAGATCGACGCGCTGCTGGCTTTCCTCGACGGTCACCTCCGCTCGCCGCATGGAGGCGTGCACGAAGGCCTTCCGGTCTCGCTGCCGCGCCGGCAGAACCCGCACATGCATCTGTTCGAGGCGATGATCGCGTGCTTCGACGCGACCCACGATCTGTCGTTTCAGAACCGTGCCGGCGAATTCTTCGCGCTGTTCCTGGCCAATCTCTACGACAAGCAGAAGCGCATCCTGACGGAATATTTCGAGGAAGACTGGTCGAAGATCGAACCGGTCAGCGTCGAGCCGGGGCACCAGGCGGAATGGGTCTGGCTGCTGAAGGGGTTCGAACGCATCACCGGATGTCCGACCGGACAGCGGCGCGCCGAACTCCTGGCGACCGCGCTGCGCTGCCGCGACGCGGCCACCGGCTGCCTGATCGACGAGGGGGACGACATCGGCAACGTTCGCCGCAGCACGC
>NZ_JALBHA010001038.1:0-738 GCF_023006445.1 Bradyrhizobium sp. SHOUNA76 | reverse complement strand
ATTGCCGCCGATGCGCGCCTCCACGTTTCCGGCTGTGGCAAGGGCTGTGCGCATTCCGGCACGGCCGCAGTCACACTGGTCGCGACAGGCACCGGCTTCGATCTCGTCCGCGACGGCTCGACGCGCGACGAGCCGGTTCTGCGCGGATTGAACGGCGCCGACATCGTCAGCGATCCCTCCATCCTGGTGGGAGGGCACTGATGCCGCACACCTACGAGACCGATGGCGCGGCGATCTATCGTCAGTCCTTCGCGACCATCCGCGCCGAGGCGGACCTTGCGCGCTTTTCGCCTGATGAAGAGCAGGTCGTGGTGCGGATGATCCATGCCGCCGGCATGGTTGGCCTGGAGGCGCATATCCGCTTCACGCCTGATATGGCGACGGTCGCGCGCGCGGCCTTGCAGAAGGGCGCGCCGATCCTGTGTGACGCGCGCATGGTCTCGGAAGGGATCACGCGCGCAAGGCTTCCCGCGGCGAACGCGGTGATCTGCACGCTCGGCGATGCCGCGGTTCCCGCACTGGCGCAATCGATGCGCAACACGCGCTCGGCCGCGGCGCTGGAGCTGTGGCGGCCTCATCTCGATGGCGCGATCGTGGCGATCGGCAACGCGCCGACCGCACTGTTTCATCTGCTCAACATGCTGGAGGACCGCGATTGCCCGCGGCCGGCGGCGATCATCGGCTGCCCTGTCGGCTTCGTCGGCGCCGCCGAATCCAAGGCTGCGCTGATGGCCGATC
>NZ_JALBHA010001037.1:0-738 GCF_023006445.1 Bradyrhizobium sp. SHOUNA76 | reverse complement strand
CACGGTGATGCGGATGCGATCCGGCAGCTGCGGCTGCCCGCGCCAGACCGGCTGCCACTGACCGTCGGGCCCGGCATAGGCGAATTTGACGCGGAAGGGCGCCCGGATCAGCACGACCTGGTCGACGAAGCGGATCTGCCCGTCGGTCGGCATCGGTTGGAACGGCGCACGCTCGCGCACCAGCGCCAGCCCCTGCGCGTCAGCCTTTTCGATCAGGCGGACGAATTCGAGACCTGGACGCGTGCTCGGACCGAGTGCCGTGCGCAGGAAGGTCACCGACAATTCGGCGCCGTCGAACAGCGGCACCCTGGCGTCGCCGTTCACTGTCATTTGCTCCGCGACGGACAGGTCGGCGACGATGCGGTCGAGCCCGGTCGCAAGACGCTCGGCCCGCTGCACGCGGGCAATGCCGCGATTCCAGTTCGGCAGCCATTGCGCCGTCATGGTCGCCAGAGCCGCCAGGATCACGGTCATCAGCAGGGTTGCGAGCAGCACTTCGAGCAAAGTGAAGCCGGCCTCATCGGCCAGTGCGCGGCGCACGCGCTTCATTGCCAAGCCCCTCAATGCCAGGCCCTTCACTGCGACACCCTCGGCACCAGCTTCACCGTCGTGACCTGGATCGCGCTCCCGTCGGCGCGCTGCAGGCGCAGATTGACCGCCAACGGCACGAAGCGATCGCTGGCGGGATCACCGCCCGGAACGTTCATCGGCGCAACGTCGAGCCGCCAGCGGCTGTCG
>NZ_JALBHA010001036.1:0-742 GCF_023006445.1 Bradyrhizobium sp. SHOUNA76 | reverse complement strand
CGGCTCGCGCCGCCGCAGCGCCGGCATGCCGGCCGCCGCAAGCACGGGTTTCAGGCGCGGGTCGCGCTTGATCAGCGCATGGACGGCCTCTTCGAGATCGGACTGGGTTTCGAGGTGGATGGTCATGGCAATTCGGCAAACTATCTCCGACGTCGTGGCCGGGCTTGACCCGGCCATCCACGTCTTTCTAACCACTCGGCATGTGTACCATGAGCGACGGTGCTCGTATCTGTTCGTGACATTGACAGGGGCGCCGTATGACACCGAAGAACGTGGATGGCCGGGACAAGCCCGGCCATGACGAGATCTGTCAAATGGCGCCACCCGTTTTCCGATTCGCCCCGAGCCCCAACGGGCACCTCCATCTCGGTCACGCCTATTCCGCGCTGCTCAACTTCGATCGCGCGCGCGAGACCGGCGGGCTTCTGTTGCTGCGGATCGAGGACATCGACACGACGCGCTGCCGGCCGGATTTCGAGACGGCGATCTACGAGGATCTCGCCTGGCTCGGGATCAACTGGGAGTCGCCGGTGCGGCGGCAGTCCGAGCATCTCGCCGAATATCGCGCCGCGCTGGACAAGCTGTCCGCGCTTGGCCTCGTCTATCCCGCCTTCGAGAGCCGCGCCGAGATCGCAAAGCTCGTTTCCGCGCGGGAGGCGGACGGCCCCTGGCCGCGTGATCCCGACGGCGCGCCGCTTTATCCCGGCGATTCCAGATCGCTGCCCGCCGGTGAGCGGTCGCG
>NZ_JALBHA010001035.1:0-751 GCF_023006445.1 Bradyrhizobium sp. SHOUNA76 | reverse complement strand
GATCATGGACGAGACCGGCCGCGCGCTTGCGAGCGGCGCGCACGGCGAGATCATGCTGCGCGGACCGAACATGACCCGCGGCTACTATAGTGACGAGGCGGCGACAGAGGCCGCGTTCCGCGACGGCTGGTTCCGGACCGGCGACCTCGGCTATCTCGATAGCGACGGCTATCTCTTCATCGTCGGGCGCATCAAGGACGTCATCAACCGCGGCGGGCAGAAGATCTCACCTCTCGAAGTGGAAGAGGTCCTGCTCAGCCATCCGGCGGTGCTGGAGGCCGGCGTGTTCGCCGTCCCGCACGAGAAGCTCGGCGAGAACGTTGCTGCCGTCGTGGTGCTGCGGCCGCATGCCGAGGCAACCTCAGACCAGTTGCGCCAGTTCGCGCGAAAGCGGCTCGCAGCCTACAAGGTGCCGAGCCTGATCCGCAGCGTGGCAGCCCTGCCGAAGGGCGGCAGCGGCAAGGTCAAGCGCAACGCGCTGGCCGAGCTGATCGCCAAGGCGGAAGACGGCGACGAGGCGCGGCAGCCGCGCAATGCGCTGGAGAGCCAGCTCGCCGCGATCTGGGCCGGTCTCTTGGAGCTGCCGCAGGTCGGCGTCGATCAGGACGTCTTCGCGCTGGGCGCGGATTCGCTCGCGGTGACGCAGATGCGCTCGCGCCTGCGCGAACGCTTCAATGTCGACTTCTCGTTCGAGGACATTTTCGATTGCGCCACCGTAGCCGCGCTTGGGGCCCGGCTCGAGACCGCCTCG
>NZ_JALBHA010001034.1:0-753 GCF_023006445.1 Bradyrhizobium sp. SHOUNA76 | reverse complement strand
GTTCGCGACGGGAGCGCTGGTCGCCTGGCTGTTGCGGGCGATCGCGGCCTGCTCGATGCCCGTGGCAACGACCGAGACGCGGATCAGTCCGTCGAGCGCTTCGTCGAAGGTTGCGCCGACGATGATGTTGGCGTCCTGGTCGACTTCCTCGCGGATGCGGGTCGCGGCTTCGTCGACCTCGAACAGGGTGAGGTCCTTGCCGCCGGTGATCGAGATGAGGAGGCCCTTGGCGCCCTTCATCGAGCTATCGTCGATCAGCGGGTTCGCGATCGCAGCTTCAGCGGCGGTCAGCGCGCGCTTGTCGCCGGAGGCTTCGCCCGTGCCCATCATCGCCTTGCCCATCTCGCGCATGACGGCGCGGACGTCGGCGAAGTCGAGGTTGATCAGGCCTTCCTTCACCATCAGGTCGGTGATGCAGGCAACGCCCGAATAGAGCACCTGGTCGGCCATCGCGAAGGCGTCGGCGAAGGTGGTCTTCTCGTTGGCGACCCGGAACAGGTTCTGGTTCGGGATGATCAGGAGCGTGTCCACGACCTTGTGAAGCTCGTTGATGCCGGCTTCAGCGGTGCGCATGCGGCGGCCGCCCTCGAAGTGGAACGGCTTGGTCACGACGCCGACGGTGAGGATGCCCATGTCGCGCGCGGTCTTGGCGATCACGGGAGCTGCACCGGTGCCGGTACCGCCGCCCATGCCGGCGGTGACGAACACCATGTTGGCGCCAGAGAGATGGTCGCGCAGCTCGTCGATCACCTC
>NZ_JALBHA010001033.1:0-755 GCF_023006445.1 Bradyrhizobium sp. SHOUNA76 | reverse complement strand
AGCGCCGCCCGGCTGCCAGCCTTCGCCATCCGCGCGTGCAGCGCGATGATGAAGGCGCGAAAGCCGTTGTCCTGCGGCGCCATCAGCGCCGCGGTCTGCCAGCTCGTCGACAGGATCGCGATACGGCGGCCACTGCTGTGACTGACGTCGGCGCGAAAGCGGTGCTGCTGCATCGACACAGGGCGAAACGACAGCCGGATCGCTCTGATCTCGTCATAAGGCCACAAGCCCGAGCGCCCGGCGATGTGCCACGAAAGCCCCTCCTCCGTCAGCTCGAAACGATGCGCCGAGCCGATCAGCGACGCCTTGTAGGCGTAGCTCGTGCCCGAAGCCGCCTCAGCTCCCGAATCCCGCATCTTCACAATCAATCCAATCCTGCAGTCCCGCCTGCGACCCGCTTGCGTGATCGCCCTCGCCCATCCTACAAGCGAGACATGGCTGAGACGATTTTTTTTCCGCGCCGCCTGATTCTCGGCGCCGCTATGATCTCAGGGGTGCTGCTCGCGCTCGCGGTGCACATGCTGGGCGCGCGCTACGGGCTCGACCTCGGCGGGCTCTGGCGCTCCAACTCGCATGAGTTCATCCCCGCCGGCGCGGCGATCGCGTGGTGGCTGATTGCCACGGTCGGCTTTTCCGGCGGCTATTTCACGGCGACGTTGATGCAGAGCGCCGTCTCCGGCCAGATCCCGCAGCGGATGCGGCAGTTCCTGATCGCGGTCGGCGTGCTCCTGCTTGCAGGCGCGGGCCAGGTGGCT
>NZ_JALBHA010001032.1:0-757 GCF_023006445.1 Bradyrhizobium sp. SHOUNA76 | reverse complement strand
CAGCCACGGCGCTCCGCCCGAGCCGCCCCGAGCCTGCGCAACGCGTACCGGTCAGCGACACAGCGGATGGCGTCGTCGCGCCGCTCTTTGGCGTCGCCTATCTGCAGCCCGATCCCGACGCGCCGCCCTTCGTCACGGTGGGCCAGGCGATCACCGCCGGCACGACATTGTGCGTCATCGAAGCGATGAAGATGTTTCACGAGGTTCGCGCCGATCGGGACGGCGCCGTGGCCGCAATTCTCGTCTCCACCGGGCAGGAGGTCGAGGCCGGGCAAGAACTGATGCGGATCAGGTAGGCACATGTTCGGCTCGGTCCTCATAGCCAACCGAGGCGAGATTGCGCTGCGCATCCAGCGCGCTTGTCGGCGGCTCGGGCTGCGCACCATCGTCGTCCACTCGGAGGCCGATCGCGAAGCGCCGTACGTGCATCATGCCGATGAGGCCATCTGCATTGGGCCGGCCGCGGCGGCGCAGAGCTATCTCAACCAGATGGCGCTGCTGTTCGCCGCCGAGGTCAGCGGAGCCGAGGCGATCCATCCCGGCTACGGGTTCCTGTCCGAGAACCCTGGTTTCGCCGAGCAGGTCGAAGCCGCCGGCCTGACCTTCATCGGCCCGACCGCCGCGGTAATGCGCGTCATGGGCGACAAGGTTGCTGCCAAGCGGGCGATGCGGGCCGCCGGCGTTCCCTGCGTACCCGGTCCGGATGCGGCGCTCGGCGACGACCTCGATCTCACGCGCTCAATCGCGCGGCAGATCG
>NZ_JALBHA010001031.1:0-759 GCF_023006445.1 Bradyrhizobium sp. SHOUNA76 | reverse complement strand
CGAGGAGGTCGAGCGCGCGCGCATCGCCTCGGACCGCGGCCTCGACGAGGCCCGCGTCGGCCGCGAGCGCGAATTGCGCAAGCTGGAAGTCAACCGCGAGAAGGAGGTGGAGACGGTCCTGATGGAGAAGGCCATCGCCATTCATCAGAAGTCGCTGGAAGAGTCTGCCGCCAAGGCGATGGCCGAGGAGGCACGGATGCGTGCGACAGAAGCGACCGAGCGCGTCATTACCGCACGCGAGAGTGAGATCGCCAAGCGGCGCAGGACCGTCGAGGTGCTGCTCGCCGAGAAGCAGGCCGAGGAAACCCGCATCGCCGCCGAGGCCGAGCGCGTACGCGCGGCGGTCGAGGCCGAGGCGCAGCGGATGCTCAACGAGGCCGAGAACGTGCTGACCGATCAGGCACGCTACTCGCTGTTCCGCAGAAAGCTGCTCGACCGGATCGAGGGCATCGTGCGCGAAAGCGTCAAGCCGATGGAGAAGATCGAGGGCATCCGCATCCTTCAGGTCGACGGCCTCAACGGCAACGGCCATGGCGGCAATGGCGGCCGCAGTGCCACCGACGAGGTGATCGACTCCGCCCTGCGCTACCGGGTCCAGGCGCCGCTGATCGACTCCATCCTGGCGGATATCGGCGTCGAGGGCGGAAGTCTCGCAAAAATGCCGGGCCTGATCCGCGAGGCCCGCGACATGCAGGGCATCAAGGAATCCGCGCGCAAGGGCGGCGGTGGTGGCGACAAGCCGGCGGCCTCCCCGCCTGC
>NZ_JALBHA010001030.1:0-759 GCF_023006445.1 Bradyrhizobium sp. SHOUNA76 | reverse complement strand
CACGGCGTGCACGGCCGCGACGTGCGCAGTGCGGCCGGTGAGGATATGGGCCGCATCGTCGATGTCATCGTCGATCGCGGCGGCCATGTCCGCGCCGCGGCCATCGATTTCGGCGGATTTCTCGGCGTCGGCAGTCGCAAGATCGTGGTGGACTGGAACGCACTGCGCTTCGGCAAGATCGCCAACAAGAAGGACAGCATCACGCTGGAATTGACCAAGGCGCAGGTCGCGGCCGCGCCGGAATACAAGGAAGACACGCCGATCGTGGTGCTTGGCGCGTCCGGCAGCCTTCAACCGCTGCAAGCGATCCAGTGAGGTGCGGGGAGGGCTGACCGGCTGTGCTGTTGTCGAGGAAGCCGAACCAAGCAGATCGCGATGTCCGCGTTGAACAGGACGACGTCGCGGTGCCATCGGCTGTTGGCATTCCGGCGCCGTCGCGCCAGAGCCTGCGCGGCCTCGACTGGTTCATCTTCTTCCTCGCCGACGTCCAGACCGGATTCGGTCCCTTCATCGCGGTCTATCTGACCACCCAGAAATGGACCCAGGTCGAGATCGGCCTCGTGCTGTCGATCGGCGGGATCGTCGCGTTGATCGGGCAGATGCCGGGCGGGGCGATCATCGATGCCGCGAAATCGGAGCGGCTGGTCGCTGGCCTGGCGATTGCGACGATCGGCGCCTGCGCACTGGCCTATGCGGCAATGCCGATCTTCCCCGTCGTGGTGGCCGCGGCCACCTTGCACGCGGCGGCGAGCTGCGTGC
>NZ_JALBHA010000102.1:0-15571 GCF_023006445.1 Bradyrhizobium sp. SHOUNA76 | reverse complement strand
GCGGCCTCGCGGCCTGCGGCGAGAATGCGCAGCACCGCGAGCGCGCGGCGGATTGCCTGCGCGCCCTGCCGCGGTGCCATCGCATTGCGGGCTACTCTGGTTCTGTCCATAATATGGACAAGAACGCCACAATTCACTCGACAGGTAAAGCGCGCCTTTGGAGATTGCGCTCCGAACGAGTTGCCATGCGCGACGTCAGGCATTCGACGAAATTGGAAGCGCTGCCGGGAGGTTAACATGAGATTAATCTGGATTGCCATAGCTGCCGCTACTGCGATGCTGGCCGGGCCAGCGTCGGGCCAGCAATGGCCGGCACGCAACGTCAAGCTGATCGTGCCCTATCCCGCCGGCGGCAATGTCGACAGCGCCGCGCGCATCGTCGCCGACAAGCTGCAGGAAAAGCTCGGCCAGCCCTTCGTCATCGAGAACAAGGCCGGCGCCGGCGGCATGATCGCGGGCGAAGCCTTCGCGAAATCGGCGCCCGACGGCTACACGCTGTTCGTCGGCGCCAACGGCCCGGTGCTGTTCGCGACCGAGATCAACAAGCGCGACGCCTATAACTGGAAGAAGGACTTTCTGCCGATCTCGACGATCTCGATGACGCCGCTGGTGCTCGAGGTCCATCCGTCGGTGCAGGCGACGACGCTGAAGGAGTTCATCGATCTTGCCAAGCGCGAGCCCGGCAAGCTGACAATGGCCTCGCCCGGCCCCGGCACGACCAACCATCTGCTCAGCGAGCTGATGCAGTCGAACCTCGATGTGCAATGGGTCACGGCGCATTATCGCGGCAATGCGCCGGCGATCAACGATCTGCTCGGCGGCCAGGTGCAGTTCGCGTTCGACCAGCTCACGGTCAGCCTGCAGCACATCAAGGCCGGCCTGTTCCGCGCGCTCGCCGTTACCAGCCCGCACCGCCTGAAGTCGTTGCCCGACGTGCCGACCTTCACCGAGCTCGGCTACAAGGATTTCGACGGCCAGACTTTTACGGGCCTGTTCGCACCCGCGGGCACGCCGGCGCCGATCGTGGAGAAGCTGCACGAAACGCTCGTCGCGATCCTGAAGGACCCCAGCGTGGTCGACAAATTCGAAAAACTCGGCGGCGAAGCCACGCCGATGACCCCGGACGAATTCAGGGCCTATCTCGAGCGCGAGGACGCCAAGTGGATTCCGGTGGTGCGCAAGGCCAACATCACGGCGAACTGAGCCATGCAGATCGATCCCACCGAGCTCGGTGCCGAGCGCATCTACCGCCTGATGACCGGCATCGTGGTGCCGCGTCCGATCGCCTGGGTGACCAGCCTGTCGCGCAGCGGCGTGCTCAACCTCGCCCCGTTCAGCGCCTTCACCTTCGTCTCGCAGAAGCCGCCCATGCTCGCCATCAGCGTCGGCCGCAAGGGCGCCGACTACAAGGACACCGCGCACAACATCCTCGATACCGAGGAATATGTGATCCACATCGCCGATGCGCCGCTGATGTCGGCGGTGCACGATTCATCGGTCGAGCATCCGCCTGAGATCAGCGAGGTCGAACATCTCGGGCTCGAAACCCTGCCCTGCGAGCGCATCAAGGTGCGCCGGCTGGCGGCGGCGCCCGTCGCGATGGAATGCCGCTTCCGGCAATGCCTCGAATTCGGCGACGCCAAGAGCCGGCTCATCGTCGGCGAGGTCGTGATGTTCCACATCCGCGACGGCCTCGTGAACGACGGCAAGGTCGAGACATCAGCGCTCGACCCGATCGCCCGCATCGGCGGTCCTCGTTACGCCCGACTCGGCGAGATCGTGACGCTCAAGACCGTGTTCCAGACCCCGAAATCGAAAGACTGAGCGCCGCCGCCCGCCGCGCTACCCGAACACCATTGGAGAACGACCATGCGCCTCGTAAGCTATCTCTTGGACGGAGAGCCGCGCTACGGCGCGGCCGTCGAAGGTGGTGTGATCGATCTGACCAGGCGGATCGGCCGCAACTTCTCCGACGTCCGCGCGCTGATCGCGGCCAATGCGATCGCCGATGCGCAGGAAGCGGCGGCGGGCGCCAGGCCCGACTATGCGCTCGAAGACCTCGTCCTGCTGCCGCCGGTGCTGGCGCCGGAAAAGCTGTGGTGCATCGGCGTCAACTACGCCGAGCGCAACGCCGAATATAAGGACAATTCGGACCTGCCCAAATATCCGAGCCTGTTCGTGCGCAGCATGTCCTCGATGACCGGCTCGGGCCAGCCGCTGGAGAAGCCGAAGGTTTCGGACCAGCTCGACTATGAGGGAGAGCTCGTCATCGTGATCGGGCAGGGCGGCCGTCACATCCCGCGAGAGAAGGCGTGGTCGCACATCTTCGGCATGACGCTGTGCAACGAGGGCACGATCCGCGACTGGCTGCGTCACGGCAAGTTCAACGTGACCCAAGGCAAGAATTTCGATCGCTCCGGCAGCATCGGCCCGTGGATCGTCACCGCGGACGAGCTCGACCCGCGCGGGCCTCACGACATCACCACGCGAGTCAACGGCGAGGTGCGGCAGCAGGATACGACCGAGCGGCTGATGTTCCCGTTCGATTTCATCATCTCCTATCTCTCGACCTTCGCAACGCTGAAGCCCGGCGACATGATCGTGACGGGCACGCCGACCGGTGCGGGCGCCCGCTTCAATCCGCCGCGCTGGCTGAAAGTCGGCGACGTCGTCGAGGTCGAATCGAGCCGCATCGGCGTGCTGCGCAACACCGTCGCGGCGGAGAGCTAGATCATGCTGGACACTGCTGTGATCGAACGTCTTGCCGCGCGCCTGGATGAGGCCGAACGCACCAAGGCGCTGATCCCGATGTTCTCGAAAGAGTATCCGGATTTCAGCATCGAAGATGCCTACGCGATCCAGCGCGCCTGGACCAAGCTTCAGCTCGGCCGCGGCCGCATCATCAAGGGCCACAAGATCGGCCTGACCTCGAAGGCGATGCAGAACGCGGTCGGCATCTCCGAGCCGGATTACGGCGTGCTGTTCGCCGACATGTTCTATGCCGACGCCACGCCGATTCCGTTCGACCGCTTCCACGCGCCGCGCATCGAGGTCGAGCTCGCCTTCGTGCTGAAGGCGCCGCTGCGTGGTCCCGATTGCACCATCTTCGACGTGCTCAACGCCACCGATTACGTCACGCCCGCGCTGGAGATCCTGGAGACGCGCATGCATCGCGTCGATCCCGAGACAGGCAAGACGCGAAAGGTCATGGATACGATCTCGGACAACGCCGCCAATGCCGCGCTGGTTCTCGGCGGCCGTCCGATCCGCCCGATGGACGCGGATCTACGCTGGATCGGCGCGCTCCTGTTCCGCAACGGCGAGGTCGAGGAGACCGGCCTTGCCGCCGGCGTGCTCAATCACCCGGCGAATGGCATCGCCTGGCTCGCCAACCGCCTCGCGCCGCATGACGAGCATCTTAGGGCTGGCGAGGTCGTGCTGGCGGGATCGTTCACGCGCCCGGTCGACATCCGCCGCGGCGACACGTTCCATGCCGACTACGGCGCGTTCGGCTCGGTGTCGTGCCAGTTCGTCTGAACCAATAACAAACAGGGAGCGCAGTATGACGGGTCAAACACGGCGCAAGAGCATCCACATCGGCGGCTTCAAGCACGTCAATCCGATTCCGAACGCCTGCCGCATCGGCCATCTCGTGATGTCGGGCGTCATCCTCGGCCGCGATCCCTCGACCAATGCGATGCCGGAGGGTCTCGACGCGCAATGCGCCAACATGTTCGCGCATATGAAGGCGACGGTGGAGGCCGCCGGCGGCAGCACGGACGACATCATCAAGATGACGGTATGGCTGAAGGACCGCACGCAGCGCGGCCCCGTCAATGTCGAGTGGCTGAAAATGTTTCCGGACGAGCATTCGCGCCCGGCGCGCCACGCGCTGCCGATGGACAACATGGACGGCGGCGCGCTGGTGCAGTGCGACTTCACCGCCGTGATCGACTGAAGGAGTTTTGCGCATGCCGACCTATCTGCCGTTCGATCCCAATCCGCGCCGCCCAAGCAAGGCGCCGCCGCCGAAGACCGTCGACAGCCAGTTTCACGTGCTGGGCCCCATCGACAAATATCCGGAGCGCCCGGGAGCGGCCTACCGGATGCCGACCGCGACTTGGGAAGCGGCATTGCGCGTGCACAAAACGCTCGGCATCGAGCGCGGCATCATCGTGCAGACCACGACCTACGGCGCCGATCACGCCGTCGTGCTCGACGGCTTGGCTGCGATGGGCCCGAACTATCGCGGCTGCGCCAACGCGCTGGTGTTCGCTGAGGCGAGCGACTCATACCTCTCCAAGCTGCATGATGCCGGCGTGCACGGCGCGCGCTTCAGCTTCCGCCAGGAGCTCGGCGCCGTGCTGTCGGACGCCGATTTCGCCCGTGCGATCGCGCGCATCCGCGAGCTCGGCTGGTACGTCAAGATCCAGCCGGAGAAGGACGGCATCATGTCGAGCGTCGCGAAATACGAAAATCTCGACGTGCCCGTGCTGATCGACCACATGGCGCGGCCCGACCCCGAGGCCGGCAAGGACGATCCGAATTTGCGCAAGATGCTCGAGCTGCTGAAGAAGGGCAATTTCTGGGTGATGCTGTCACTCGGCGAGAAGACCTCGAAGGCCGGCGCGCCCTACGACGACGTCATCCCGATCGCGCGCGCCTATATCGAGGCGGCCGTCGACCGCTGCGTCTGGGCCAGCGACTGGCCGCATCCGGTCTCCGTCAAGCAGCCGCCGAACGATGCCGATCTGCTCGAGCTGATGTACCGCTATGTCGCGGACCAGACGGAGCTGGAAAAGATCCTCGTGCACAATCCGGCGAAGCTGTTCGGGTTTGCGGATTAGAGCACGCAAGGCTCACCACGAGCGCAGTGCGCTCCCTCTCCCGCTTGCGGGAGAGGGCGGGGGTGAGGGCCTTTTCCTCTAGGGGATTGTCCCATTGCGGAGACACCCTCTCCCCAACCCTCCCCCGCACGCGGGGGAGGGGGCGCACCGCCGTCGGCGCGAGCGCTCACACCACGGGCTGCCTCCCCACCCTGTCCCGCACCTCGGCCGCGATCTCGAACGAGCGCAGCCGCGCGGAATGGTCGTAGATCTGCCCCGTCGTCATCAGCTCGTCCGCGCCGGTCTCGGCGATCAGTGCCTTCAATTTTTCTTCCACCATTTCGGGCGAGCCGACCGCGGAGCAGGACAGCGACTGGCCGACCATGGCCTTCTCCGCCGGCGACCATAGCGCGTCCATGTCGTCCACCGGCGGCGGTAGCGGACCCGGCGTGCCGCGGCGAAGATTGATGAACTGCTGCTGCAGCGAGGAGAACATCCGCTGCGCCTCTGCCTCGCTATCGGCGGCAAACACATTGACGCCGATCATCGCATAGGGTTTTTCAAGCTGCGCCGACGGCTCGAAGCGCGCGCGATATTCGCGCAGCGCCGGCATCATCATCTGCGGGGCGAAATGCGAGGCGAACGCGAACGGCAGCCCGAGCATCGCCGCCAGCTGCGCGCCGAAGGTGCTCGAACCCAGGATCCAGAGTGGCACCTTCGTCCCCATGCCGGGCACGGCGCGGATCGCCTGGTTCGGCTTGATATCGCCGAGCAGCGCCTGCAACTCCAGCACGTCATGCGGAAAATTCTCGGACGTGGTCGCGAGGTCGCGCCGAAGCGCCCGTGCGGTGAACTGATCGGTGCCCGGCGCCCGCCCGAGCCCGAGATCGATCCGTCCGGGATAAAGCGATTCCAGCGTGCCGAACTGCTCGGCGATGACCAGCGGCGAATGGTTCGGCAGCATGATCCCACCCGAGCCGACGCGGATCGTCTTCGTGCCGCCCGCGATGTGCCCGATCACCACCGAGGTCGCAGCGCTCGCGATGCCCGTCATGTTGTGGTGCTCGGCCAGCCAGAACCGCTTGTAGCCCCAGGCTTCCGCATGCCGGGCGAGATCGAGCGAATTGCGGAACGCCTGCGCGGCGTCGCCGCCTTGCCGGATCGGCGCGAGGTCGAGGACGGAGAAGGGGATCATGGGGAATGTCCGGGTGGAGGGCGATAGGCGCCGGGCCTTCACATGTAGTGCCATCCGGCGCGAATGTTAGCACGGCGAGGCTGCCTGACCGTCGGCGCAACGATGCCATTCGAAATTGCCGTGCCGGCCCTCCGGGGGCGGCCATCACGTCTTCCCGCGCGTATCCTTCAAGAGGTCAGGTTTGACGCGACCGCCGGCGCCGAAAGCGTTGAGAACCTCGCCGCAAAACGCGCCGATCTCGACGGCATCGGCGCGCACTGCATATTCGGCAGCTCCTCGTTCCCGGGCGATGTCTTTCGTCCCTTCCGGCGTCGCATGTTGCGAGTTTGGTCCTTTGCGCAAGAACTCCGTCCAGGATGATCGTCCTGTCGCGATGATCGCTTCCGCGGCCTGTGCGTTCGCCTCGATGCCCGGGCATTTGCCGGGGACGGCAAGTGCATAGTACGCTGCGAAAAACGGGGGCCAATGACTTGTCTGCATCGGGCTCTTGGTCCGGTCGCAGGCCGATTCCGGCGATCGCGTCGGCCTCCGTGCAGCGGGCCAACGTCTCCGGCGGATCGCGCCGGGAGAACGCGATTTGAATGCCCTTGTAGAGCAGCTTCACCCTGACGCGCCGGCCCGAAGGATTGCCGGGGCTTTTGAGATTGAGGATGTACCCGTCCTTCAGTTTCCGGTGCGACACGATGTCGGCGCCGCACATGGAGCCGCCGCAAAATTCGTAGCTGGTCGCGCTGATCGAAGTCATGTTGTCGGACTTGCGGTGGTAGGACTGGCATTGAGTCGGACTGTTGCCGTAGTGGCCGATGAGATCGCGGGGGCCGTTGGGATAGGCTTTTCCCTCGGCGGCCTCCGCCATCTGTCCGGCGAAGATCGACAGCACAGCGATCGCAATCAGCCGCTCATCGTCACATTCCCCACTCTCGGTACACGCACGGGTGTCCTGTCCGGATGATGCACCATCTCCACGGAAAGCTACCGCAAAGCCGGCGGGCAATGAAGATGCATGCCCGGTGTCGGAGCCTCCACGTGAGCCCCGCACGCCCGTTCACAACACTGTTATTGCAACCCCTTGCGCCCGTCGTCGCAACTGGGCGTTTCAGCCCTGTTGTTGTATCCTTGACGCAGCCACCCGGTCGCCCGGAGGAATTGATATGCCAATGGTCGTACTCAACCGCCGCAATCTCCTCGTCGCCGGTGCCTCCGTTCTGGCAGCCGGCGCATCCAGCCTCCTCTCGCCGGCCCGCGCCGCTGGCCTCGCTCCGACCGAATCGATGTCGGGTGGCGCTAACAACTACCGCAAGGGCGCGGCGGTCGTGGATCGCATCGGCAAGGGCGGTTTTTGGATGAGCGGCACCGTGCGCCGCGCCGGCGACGGCGCCCCGCTCGCGGGCCAGCGTATCCAGATTTGGGCGCACACGGTCGAAGGCCAGGAGCACGAGCCGCAGAGCCACGGCGCCACGCTCACCGACAAGGACGGCAGGTTCCGGCTCGAGATGCCGCAGATCATCCCGATCTTCGGCCAGCCGCATGGCCACCTCGCCTATGACAGCGGCGAGTTCAAAACTGTCTTCCTGCGGCCGGTCATGCGGAGCGCGAAGGAAACCAGCCTCGAGGCGCATTTCGTTCTGCAGCCGGCCTGATCGGGCCGGCGAATGACGGGTTGGAGATCGGCGCGGGTGATCCTGGTCAGGGTCGCCGTTGCCCTGGCCATCGGCGTGCCGGTCGCACTGGCTGCGACAAGCGAGCAACTCGCATGGCGCGGGCCGGTCTACATCATCGCCGGCTTCGCAGGGATCGTCGCGCTCGGTCTCGTGCTGGTGCAGCCGCTGCTGATCGGTGGCTATCTGCCGCCGCTGTCGGCCTATCGCGGCCGGCGCGCCCATCGCTGGATCGGCGGCGCGCTGGTGCTGGCCGTGGTGGTCCACGTCGCCGGGCTCTGGATCACCAGCCCGCCCGACATGATGGACGCCCTGACCTACGCATCGCCGACGCCGTTCTCGCCCTTCGGAGTCACCGCGATGTGGGCCATCTTCATTGTCGCGCTGCTGGCGACCTTGCGCCGGCGCTTAGAACTGCGGCCGCGAACCTGGCGCTTCATTCATATGCCGCTCGCGATCGTCATCGTCGTCGGCAGCGTGGTCCATTGCCTCCTGATCGAGGGGACGATGGAGACGGTCTCGAAGGCCGTGCTGTGCGTGCTGGTGGTCGCGGCAACTGCAAAGGTCATGATGGACCTGCAGGTCTGGCGAAAGCGAAGGACGCTGCGCGGGGATGGCCTGTAGTGGGCGTAGGGGTGGCAAAGGCGCACTTGCGCCGTGCCCACCATCTTTCTCGATCGCAAAAATTACGTGGGCACGCTTCGCTTTGCCCACCCTACGGGCTACGCCGTTCTGCTTGTCGTGCAGGGAGACGCGGCATATCCTTGCACCATGACCGCCCCCGCCTCCGATCTGAAAGCGTTCCTGCTCGCGACGCCGTTCTTCGGCGGCCTTTCGGACGGAAGCCTCGACCTCCTGATCTCCATGCTGGTCGAGCGCAGCTTCGAGGTAGGCAGCACCGTCGTATCGGAAGGCGAGCCGGGCCGCTCGATGTTCATCGTCAAATTCGGCCGCCTCGCGGTCAGCAAGCGGACGAAGGCGGGCCGCGTCATCCCGATTTCCGTGCTGCAGCCCGGTGATTTCTTCGGCGAGATGACGCTGATCGAGATGCAGAACCGTTCAGCAACGGTTGTCGCGGAAAGTCCGACGCTATTGTACGAGCTGACCGCGCAAGATCTCTACGCCTGCTACAAGTCCGACATCCACGCTTATGTGATCATCCTGCAAAACATCAACCGCGAGCTGTGCCGAAGGCTACGGCGGGCAGATGAGCGGTTTGCCGCAAGACGTGTGGAGGACGGTTGAAAGCGCGCCGGGCGTAGGATGGATAGGCACTTGCAAGGCCTATCATCCTTCGCGTCCGAACGCCGTGGGTTTCGCTTCGCTCGGCCCCATCTTGCTTTATGATGTCGCAGACGGGCTACAACACGGGCACGCAACCAATGGGACCGAAGCGGAATCATGAAACTCGCTAGCCGCGACGGACAATCCCTGGAGCTTCGAATCCTTGGATATGAGTTTCCCCATTTGGAAGCGGCCGAATACGATTCGAATTGGCTGGTCGTAGCTGGCGAAGTGCGGCATCCGAAGGGCTCATGGCGCTTCACTGACCCGTGCCTTCTCACCTATGAAGTCGCGCGGCTGGCATCCTGGATGGATGCAGTGGCGGATGCCAACCAGTGGTCGGATGACTGTGGGTTCACCGAGCCGAATCTCGAATTTCGGATGTTGGTCAGCCTCAAGCAGCCTGTCCTCCGGGTGTACTTCGATCTCGAAGCGAGGCCGGCATGGGCGGCGAGCCGAACTGCCGGGGAAGAGGACCTATGGGTCGAATTTCCGATGCGAGAACTCGACCTGAAGTCGGCCGCGCAGCACTTGCGCGCTGCATTGGCCGCATACCCGCAGCGGGCATCGCGATAGTGCTTAGGAAGGGGAGAGCGGAGCGAAACCTGTTCGCTCCTTGAGCTACGGCGGACAGTTGCCCGCCCCATTCTGCGGGCCCGCACCCTGATGCGGCTACAGCAACGCCATCGAATGCAGCGAGTTTCGATGAAAGCCGAAGGCAACGATGCCGGAGAGAAGCAGCGCAATCCCAGCCACGATCAGGCAAAACGCGAACACTGGCGAAACCTCTGGTTCGTCACGGATGACAAAGACCATAATAGATAAAACTTTACCGACAATCGAAAGGAAGGATTAACCTTACCGGAGCGGCCCCATCGCGACCCGTCGGGCAAAACACCCCGACCCCGTCAATCCCCCATTGCGAAAATATTCCACTTTACCGAAATTCGGAATTGCGGCATATTCCCGCCATCCCGGCCCGAGGAGAGGGGCGATCGTACGTCGCAACGAACGTGGGCGGGGGTGCGGTGGACGCGGCTGCGTCGGGCACGGCAAGGCGGGACCAGGGCGGGGTGACCCTCGTGAGGTCCTTCTCCGTGTGACGAACGAAGCAGTCGCGTACGGCTAAACCATGTGGTCCTGGCTGTCGTTGCTACAGCCAAGCTTTCGCGAAGATGCATCGGCCAACCGGACGTGTGCATCGGTTTTCGCGGAGGTGACGGAGGCCAGAAGGAATTCGGCTCCGGGGAGAGCAGGCATAGGCCGTCAACCCATCGCGCAGGGAAGGCCGGGTGTTTTCCGGCCCACCTGTAGTCCGCCTGCGCATTTGCGTGTGCAAATTCTTCGCGCAGCGGGTCATGGGTGCCAGCCGGCACCCGGTCTTCCCTGCGCCCTCTTCACAAGAGAGGGCGAAAGAGAAGAGCAAAACTCGGGCGTTTCCTGCCGCGAGAATGCAGCTTCATGTGTGAATACAGGAATGACTGAGGCGTCGCGCCTCGGCGATGTCGCCCGAGTATCACTTGCGGGCGGCGATCGCCGTCAGCTCCAGCTTGACGCCCGGGCCGAGATCCGCAACGCCGACAGCCGCACGCGCCGGCAGATGGTTCGCGGTGAAATAGCGCTTCCACACCGCGTTGAACGCCGCCTTGTCGGCGAGCTCGGCCATGAAGATCGTCACCTGCAGGACGCAGGAGAGATCGGAGCCGGCCCCTTCGAGCAGGGTCTTCAACTGACGCAGCACATCGTCGGCCTGGCCCGTCATGTCGAGCCCCGCATCTTCAGGGACGACACCGCCGAGATAAAGCACGTCGTTATGCTCGACGATCTCGTGGAGCAGTCCTTCATAGGGCAGGGAACGTTTGATCACGATGGCATCCGTGCAGGTTGCGGGCTCGCTGGTCAGGCGCAAGGCTTGTCTCAATAAGAAGACCTGCCTCAATAAGCTCGCTTCAATCGGGGGAGAATGGTGCTGCCAGACAGGATTGAACTGTTGCAACAATCCGATCGACCACTGATTTTATTGGCGTTTTCGGCCCGGCGTTTTTTTTGTGTGGCACCTTTGGGGGGCGCCGCGCGGCAATGATTAACACATTCCGCGCGAGGTCGCCACGCAGGAAATCTCGTTAGCCGCAGAGGCTGACCGTCTGCTTCTTCGATACTTTGGGTTCGCTCTGGCGGAGATGGAGATAGTGCGACTCCCTCCCCCCGATGCCGCGAATGCGCCGAAAAACAAGGCATCCGAAAGAGTCTGGTCGAGTTTTATGACCACCGCCGTGTACCACCGATTCGGACGGTAGGAGCGAGGATCTCGGTCGATTTCGACGCGTCCTGGGATGGTCTGCTCCAACCGAGGGGCAACAGAGGCATGAGGGGCGGCTGAAGATCTCGATGCCGATCGGGGGTCTCGATCGAGAAGGGGATCGAGAGATGCGGTCGCGAACCTGGCTCACTGCCAGGCTCGCGATCCGCGAGTAAATCCCCTTACCGCCGCACGCCAACGCGATTGACGCCGCCATTTGCATTGCCACCAGCGTTGTGGCGGACTGCTGCACGCGCAACGGGGCGCGGCGTCAGAACGACGCCGGCCCTGGCAACGCACCCCCCCGGATAACCGACGTACTGGCAATATACGATTGCGTGGGCCGGTGATGGATTGAGCGTGACGCCTGCAAGCACCAGAAGGGCGCTGGCAACGATCACTGCAATCGTCGCGGATCTCATCGAGAGTTGCGTCTTCGCCTTCATGATGGTCCTCCTCTTTGTGCTTGCGAAATCAGGGGTGGCAGATGCCGCGTTCCGGCGGCTACAGATAACGTGTGCTCGGAAGGATGAGCGAGTTGACGTGGTTCAAGGGTGGGCTGGGCTGGGCTGGAGCTCTGCCGAACAATGTCTGTGTTTAGGTGCGCATCGCTTCGCTGTAGTCTGACAGCATCGGGCGCGATCTTGATTCAGATCAACCGGCCATGTGACCGGCGCACCACAACAGCGAGGATCGACAGGCTGGGCCAATTCGCTGGTGGGTGCGCGATGACACCGACTTGGTACGTCACCTTCGAAGTCCGTAAACGCGGCACGCTGCCGAAGCAGCGGAGTCCTCGGGAAACAAGGACCTTCACTACGGAAGCAGAGGCCAAGGCGTTCGTTCGTTCAAAGCTCGACGAAGGCCTCGCTGTATTCGCAGGCACGATCAATCCGAGCGTCCCTAGGCAGCTTATTCCGTCGGCCCGCATCCGAGCCTGGCTTGACGACGAACTATCGGACACTGAACGACATACCGGTCCCGACACTGAATAAGTACGTCTCCGTGCACATACGCGGCTCCAGAGTGTTGCCATTATGTTACGGGCTTAGGGTCTCATTGAACCTAACTTATGGATGTTCGCGGTGCTTATGCGCGCCAGCCTGCATTCGCATTTCTAAACAAAAAAGAGCGAGGGGACATGACGATGAAAAGGCTTTTGATGGCTGCGATCAGCTTCGCGGCGCTGAACATGACGGCTCCGGCCATGGCCGCCGATATGGCTGTCAAGGCAGCGCCGCCTCCCGCACCGGTGGTGGCGATCTACAACTGGAGCGGATTCTACATTGGCGCCAATGGAGGCTGGGGGCAGAGCCACGGTTGCGTGGATTTCCTGACGCCGGCAGGGACAGTTGCAGGTGGTTGCGCTGATCGCTCCGGAGGCCTTGCTGGCGGACAACTCGGCTACCGCTGGCAAACCAATCAGTTTGTCCTCGGATTGGAGGCGCAGGGCGACTGGGCCGAGATCAAGAACACCCGCGTCAGCCTGATCGATCCATTGATCTCCACCACAGGCAAGATCGATGGCATTGGGCTGTTCACGGCTCAACTCGGTTGGGCATGGAACGCGTCGCTGTTCTACGTGAAGGGTGGCGCTGCGGTAACGCGCAATCGCTTTGACATATTCAACAATGCCACCGGTGTTGGACTCGCCTCGGCAGGTCACACGCGCTGGGGCGGCGCCTTGGGCGTCGGCTGGGAATATGGCTTCACTCCCAACTGGTCGTTCGGTCTCGAGTACGACCATCTCTGGATGGGGCGTGACAACACGTCCTTCGCAGGCGTGGTCACGCCCGGGGGAGTCACCCTTCTCGGCAACGGGGTCAGCCAGGATGTGGACATGGTCACACTTCGGCTGAACTATCGTTTCGGCGGCTATGGTGCGCCGGTCACCGCTCGCTACTGAACTGTGCTTGCGCCCATAACGGAGGCCCCGCGACAGGGGCCTCCGCCTTAACGAACGGCGAGGGCTTGCCCGTCGCGGCACGCGCAGTTCCGGACGCCGATCACCAGGATCTGAAGCCAAGCCAGGTGAACTGCCCTTGTCGCGCCGCTAGAAGCATCCGCGGCTTGACGTGTCGTCTCGGCCGGGCGGCGACGTTTGATATCTTGGGTTGTCGCTTGCGGTCGATGGATTCAGGCGGTCGTGTATCCGGACGCGGCAGCATTGCGAGCGCATTTGCGACTGTCGGGTTATCCACCCGGCCAACAGGCAGTTCGGTGACGTCTGACGACATCGCGACATCGGGGATATTGACCGCGGGTGCGGCGGCAACGATTGTCGGCGACCGGGTATCGAAGACAATTCGCTCCGGCCATTTGCGATCGGAGTGAATGCGTATCGTTGCTTGATCGGCCGGCGCCTGTTCGGGGATTGGCGCCCTCGGAACACAATAGTCCGAGACAAAGAGCAGTAAGAGCAACGCCGTTCCGACCTTCCAGAGATATGCCAACAGCGGCATGCTGGTCGCTCCCGTACCCCCGAAACACTACCCTGGGCCAGTTCTACGACGTTGTCTCACGCATGCTGCAAGATGGCCACGAGCTGCTTGATATAGATCAAGCGCGTTCGATCGCTCGCGAACGCGCTCTAACTGCAGCCGGTAATGCGCGCAACTGCCTTCATGTACTTGAGATGAAGGGCGGCGCCATCTCCGTCTGACGGAGAGTTGCGAGCAGTCAAGCGATCCGAATTCAAACAGGTCTCAAGATCGTACCTGATATGCGAGCACCATCCCAGGGCGCTCTTCTCTGCCGCTTCCTTGGAGGGGCCGAACCCCACAAAGGTCTGAACGTGCCCGGCCTCGCCGTCGGCCGTCGATACGAGAGTGATTTCCGAGATGTAGAAGGACGAACACTGGGCGGCCTGGGGCTCGGCGCGAGCCCCATCTGTCCCAAGGACGAGAATGATCGTGGTTAGCACGACGCGTTTCATTCTCTCCCCCTCAGTCGCGCCCGTGGCGATGTCCGGATCAACTCAGCCACGCCAGAGATGCGAACGACTTACCACCTCGCGCATCAACGCTGGTAGGACCATCAACTCCGCAAACCTCGGCCCCGGCATGGTCCGGGGCCGTTTGCTTCACGAGATCGACTGTCTCATTGCCCGTACTGTGCAACTGCCATTAACTCCTACTGACAGTGGTGCATCTGGCCGTCGTCGAGTTTGATCATGCCTCCCGGGTGGCACTTAAGGTTGTTGCGTGTCGAATAATCGTCCCATCCGGCGTAACCGTAATAAGGGCTATGTCCATAGTAGGCTCTGTGAGGGTAGAGCGGTTGCCCAAAGTGAGGATCAGTCTGGGCCGCGTAAGCGTTGCCCCAATTGTTGTTGCCCGATCCCCAGTTTGAGGAAGCGGCGACAGCGGTAGCCGTGCCGACCGCGGCGGCACCTGCGACACCTGCGCCATACCCATATCCGTGCATGGCTCGCCGATTATGGCGACGCGCAACACCCGCAACGCTCACGGGCGTCAGCGGACGACCGACCCGCGCCTGAGCGCTCTCGATTGAGAGCGAAACCCCGCCTTGTTCAGACCAGCCGAGGGAGAACATTGCCGCACACGCGAAGGCGGAAGCAGCAAGGGCAGCCTTACTTACGTACGTCATCGACTTTCTCCTCTGTACAGAGAACTGACGCGACGCTCGTGTCGCATGCTTGTAGCGGTGCTGATCCATGTCAAAGCTTGCAAAAAAGAATCCGGCATTGCCGGGATGTTGTGTCCGTCGTCTGATCGTGAACCGCCCCGTACCTTCGATGAAGGTTCACGCGACCAACTCCGCCCGACCTAGTGGCTACGCTCATCCAATTCCAGCGTCACAGAGAGTCGCTGGGTAGTGCTGCCCGATAATGGCTTCCAGGTTGCAAAGGCTTCTGGCCCACGGACGCATCGGCACGACATCGCCGTAGTCGGTGGTCGTCAGCGCGCTAAAGCTCAGAATGGACCCTGCTGGCCAATGATTGATCATCTTAGTCAACGCCCTTGAATGCGTCGTCAATCGACAAACCTACAAAGGTGAATCGCTGTCGTAAAATTTGGCCGCCTCCGGGCACATCTCCAGCCTCGGTGTCCCGGAGCGCAGGCGGCCTCGCCATGCGTAACGGCGTTGGTGGGGCCGCTACTGGGCGAGCCCCCCAGGGGACGGCGGGCGAAGACGCATGACGAAGTGAGGAATGATCCAGCTCCCGCGCTCACAGTGAGCTGAGGTCATCCGGCACCTCGCCGGACTTCCGGACCAGCCTGGCGTCGCTGAAGTCGCCCGACGACGGGTCGCCCCGTCCGCGAGGGCGCCGGCGTGCCCCGGCTTG
>NZ_JALBHA010001029.1:0-760 GCF_023006445.1 Bradyrhizobium sp. SHOUNA76 | reverse complement strand
AGCGCCGCGGCGAAGATCGGCGCGTGCGGCTTGCCAACATAGGTCACACGGCCGCCCAGCGTCGCGTAGAAGCGCGCCAATGCGCCGGGCGCCGGGATCAATCCGGTGGCGCCGAACATCGCGAGATCGGGATTGGCGCACAACATCGGCAGGCCGCGTGCAACGGCCCCGGTCAGGCACGCGCGCCAGTATTCGGGCTCGGCCACGGAGTCATCGAGACCTGCGAGCAGGATGAAATCGGCTTTCCCGATGTCGGTAACGAGATCGAGGTCGAGCCCGTCGACGATCGCCTTATCGCCGCCGCGCGCGATCAGGAAGCAGCTCTGGCCAAGTCCGATGAAGGGCTCCTGCGCGTGCGCCTTCAGGCCGTGCCACGTGACTTCGCCTGATGTCAGGATGCCGTCATAGGCCTCCGGGGAAAGACCGAGTGAGGCAAGTCGCGCAGCATTGCTGCTGGCGCGCTTGCCGGAGTTCGACAGCACGAGGATGCGCTTGCCGGCCTGGCGCAGGCGCGCAACGCAGTCGCGCGCCTGGGGAAAGACGGCCTGGCCCTTGTGCAGCGTGCCCCATTGATCGAGCAGTACGTGATCGAAGTGGCCGGCGATCGTGCCGAGACCTTCGATGTCGATGATGTCGGCTGTCATGGCGGGGCGCCTCGCAGTGCGAGCAGCGCCGCGCCGTAACTGGCCTCCGTCTCTTCGGCGACGGTCACGGCAACGCCGAGGGCGCGGCGCCTGATCTCGATCCAGGCCGCGTTTTT
>NZ_JALBHA010001028.1:0-764 GCF_023006445.1 Bradyrhizobium sp. SHOUNA76 | reverse complement strand
GGAAGCGCCGAGCTTGCGACCGACCGCGATGCCGACCGCGATCGCCAGCACGTTCTTGGCCGCGCCGCCGATCTCGACGCCACGAATGTCGGTGGAATGATAGGGACGGAACGTCGGCGAGCCCAGTGCCTGCACGAGCGCGCTCGCCAAGGTCTCGTCGCCTGCTGCCAGCGTCACCGCCGTCGGCAGGCTGCGCGCGACATCGTCGGCAAAGCTCGGGCCCGACAGAATGGCCGGCTTGGCGTGGGGCGCGGCTTCCGCGATCACGTCGGTCATGAATTTGTGGGTGCCGTGCTCGATGCCCTTGGCGCAGGCAATGATCGGTGCCGGCCCTGGCAGATGCGACGCCAGCATGTTGACCGCGCCGCGGACATGCTGCGCCGGTGTTGCGATCAGCAGCATGTCCGCGCGCGCGGCGAGCGCCAGATCGTTTGTGACGACGATCTCCGGAGCGATTTGTACACCGGGGAGCCGCGGGTTGTCGCGGGTCGAGGCGATCCGCGCGGCATGCTCGGCATTACGTGCCCACAGTGTCACGGTGCGCCCCGCCCGTGCTGCGACAGTCGCCAGCGCCGTGCCCCAGGCGCCCGCGCCGATCACCGCGACGGATTGGAAGGGGGCCATGGTTAGAATCCCGCCCGCGTCTTGCCGTAGCCTGCCGGCGCTGTTGCGTTCGCATCGAGCAGCCACCGCGCGCGGGGCTCGGCTTCCATCGTGTCGGTCATGCCGAGCGCGAGGCGCTCGGCGCCGGCCCAGGCGATCAT
>NZ_JALBHA010001027.1:0-770 GCF_023006445.1 Bradyrhizobium sp. SHOUNA76 | reverse complement strand
CGCCTTGAGACGCTGGATCAGGCCCGGCGTGGCCGAGGGACGAGGCGTCGGCAGGAACACGGCAAGCGGGCGGGCCAGCCGCGCCAGGATCATGCTCACGCGAAAACGCTGCGGATCCGGCAGCACGAAGGCCAGCACCTGGCGCAGCAGCCGCTCGGTGAGCGGCCGCTGATAGCGCTGCTCGATCCTGACCCGGGCCTGGTCGACGAGATGCATGTAGTTCACCCCCGAGGGGCAGGTCGTCATACAGGCCAGGCACGACAGGCAGCGGTCGATATGCTTGACCACCTCGGCCGTCGGCGCCTGGTCTTTCTCCAGCATCTCCTTGATCAGATAGATGCGGCCGCGCGGGCTATCGAGCTCGTCGCCGAGCAGCACATAGGTCGGACAGGTTGCGGTGCAGAAGCCGCAATGGACGCAGGCGCGCAGGATCTTGTCGGCTTCCGCGATATCGGGGTCGGCGAGCTGCGCCAGTGAGAATTCGGTCTTCATGCCCCAGCGCCCCGCCTCAAACGTCCGCGGTTGAGAATGGTCTTTGGATCGAAACTGGCGCGCACCCGCTCGCTCAGTGCTGCAATACCTGGCGCCTGCGGATGGAATACGTCGACATCCCGCCTGACATCCTCGGCCGCCCGGATCAGCGTGGCGTGCCCTCCGACCGCGTTCGCACGCGCGCGCACGGCCGCGGCATGCGCGTCAGACTTCGGCGGTAGCGCCGCCCAGATCAGGCCGCCGCCCCAATCGTAGATCACATCGCCGCCGGTCTCGCG
>NZ_JALBHA010001026.1:0-771 GCF_023006445.1 Bradyrhizobium sp. SHOUNA76 | reverse complement strand
CGCTGGCCGGCGCGCTGGTGCACGATCCCCGCCTCATCATCCTCGACGAGCCGCTGACGGGGCTCGATGCCGTCTCCGCCCGCCACGTGAAGGGTCTTCTCAGCGCGCGCGTCCGCGCCGGCTGCACCGTCATCATGACCACCCATATTCTCGAAGTGGCCGAGCGGATGGCGGACCGCATCGGCGTGATCGCCTCGGGCCGCCTGGTCGCCGAAGGCACGCTCACCGAATTGCGCCAGCAGAACGGCCATGCCGACACCAGCTTGGAGGATCTCTTCATCGCGCTGGTGACGCTTGCGGAAGCCGCATGAGCTCGGCAACCGCGCTCTCCTGGTTTGCCCGCCACGAGCTCCGGCTCGCCTGGCGCGAATCGCTCGCCATGATGACCGGCGGACGACGCAAGCGGACGCGCGCCGCTGTCATCGGCCTGATCTGCTTCGCCGCGCTGCTGCACCTGCCGGCCTGGGCGGTGATCGGCCGTTTCGCCGATCTGAAATTGCCGCTCGACAAATCCTCGCTGATCGTGATCTCGGCGACGATTTTTCTGGCCTGGACACTGATGCTGTCGCAGGCGATCGAATCGGTGACGCGGGTGTTTTACGCCCGCGCCGATCTCGACCTGATCATGTCCTCGCCGGCGAGGCTAGCCAATCTGTTCTCGGTCCGCATCGCCGCGATCGCGCTGACCGTCACTGCGATGGCGCTGCTGTTCTCGACGCCCTTCATCGACGTGCTCGTGGTCGGCGGCGGGCCGCGCTGGCTCGCGGCGTT
>NZ_JALBHA010001025.1:0-778 GCF_023006445.1 Bradyrhizobium sp. SHOUNA76 | reverse complement strand
CGCACGCCGGGGCGCACCCGCTCGGGGCCGAGGTTGTCGCCCATCCGCAGGCACATCCGCAGCACCATGCCGCGCGGGCTCAGCGTGTAATTGGCGACCCAATCGACCACGGACCGCAGCTCGGGCTTGAGCGGCGGGAAGTCGAGCTTCTCGCTGACCTCCTTGAGACGGTTGTGCAGGCGCGGATCCGGATTGGCGTTTTCTCCCCAGACCACCGCAAGCACCTCGCGCGGCCCGAGCGGCACACCGACGAGATCGCCCGCCTTCAGCTCCATCCCGCGCGGCACCTTGTAGGAATAGGTCTGGTCGAGCGCGACCGGCACCAGCACGTCGACCATGCCGGTCGCGTTGGTGGGGGCGGTCGTGCTGCGCGGCGTATGATCCATGAACGGAGAATCGGAACCCGGGATTTCAAGGCTAGCGCCGTGGGGCGGCCTTAGCGAACGATAAACGAGTGTGATGCGATATACTGTAGGGAATCACCACGTCCAGAGCGCATGAGCAAAGCGGCCGCCCCACAAATCGAGCTCGCCAGCGCCGATCCCTCGATCGCGCAGGAGATGACGCGCTGGCTGTCGCATCTCGGCGCCGAGCGGCGGCTGTCGCCGAAGACGCTGGAGGCTTATGGCCGCGACTTGCGGCAATGCCTGGATTTCCTCTGTGCCCATTGGGGCGAGCGCGTCACGCTCAAGCGCTTCGCGGCGCTGGAAGCAACCGACGTGCGCGCCTTCATGGCGATGCGCCGCGCCGACGACATTGCCGGCCGCTCGCTGATGCG
>NZ_JALBHA010001024.1:0-779 GCF_023006445.1 Bradyrhizobium sp. SHOUNA76 | reverse complement strand
GTTGAGCAAGAGGCCGAGCACGGGGGTTGCGACAATCAGCGGCAGGCCGGCGGCCAGCCAATGCGCCAGCGCCTTGGCGGCGCAGGCGAGTTCCAGCGGCGTCCGGCTCATCGTGATCAGGTCGAGCGAGCCGTCCTCGTGGTCGGCCATGAACAGCCGGTCGAGGGTGAGCAGGCTCGCCAGCAGCGCGCCCAGCCAGAGAATGGCTGGCCCCAGCCGCGACAGCAGCGCCAGATCCGGGCCGACCGCGAACGGCATCAGCACCACCACGGTCAGGAAGAACAGCACGCCGATCAGCGCCCCGCCACCAACGCGGAGCGCGATCCGGATGTCCCGGCGAATCAGGGCGGACAGGGCGGTCATGGGGTGCTCCCATCGTGCCCCAAGGGCGGTGCGCTCCCTCCCCCGGTTGCGGGGGAGGGGTGGGGAGAGGGTGGCTCGACAACGAAGACTCCCCAAGAGGAGAGAGCCCTCACCCGGCGCTGCGCGCCGACCTCTCCCGCAAGCGGGAGAGGCGAGGGAGCAGAGGGAGCGACGCCCGGCCGCTTGGAAAGCTGAGGGTCCGCGAACTTCACGCCACACCCCCGATCCGCAGCTCCCGCGATTCAATTCCCAGCGGGGCATGGGTCGCTGCGATGATCAGGCCGCCGCGGGCGAGGTGATCTCGCATCAGGCCGCCGAACATGTCCTGGCCGGCGGTGTCGAGCGCGTTGGTCGGCTCGTCCAGCAGCCAGACCGGGCGGCGGACGGTCAACAGGCGGGCCAGCGACAGCCGGCGG
>NZ_JALBHA010001023.1:0-785 GCF_023006445.1 Bradyrhizobium sp. SHOUNA76 | reverse complement strand
TGGGCCACTAGCCGCCGCGCCAGATCCGGCGGCAGCGCCTCGCCGCCGCACAGCACCCGGCAGCTTGCCGGCAATGAGCGACCTTCATGATCGAGCAGCATCCGCCAGGTTGATGGCGTCGCCTGGATCAGGGAGACGCCGTGCCTCTCCACGATCGCCTTGAGCCTGACAGGATCATGCGCGGCCGCACGATCCGCCAGCACCACGCAGGCGCCGATCGTCAGCGGCAGCCACAGCTCCAGGACTGCGATGTCGAAGGACAATGAAGTCAGCCCGAGCACACGGTCACTGGCCGTCATGCCGGGCTGCTGCGCCATGGTCGCCAAAAAGTTCGTCACGGCGTCATGGCGGACCATCACCCCCTTCGGCAGGCCGGTCGAGCCCGAGGTGTAGATCACATAGGCGAGGCTCTCGCCATGAACGGCGACGTCGAGATTGCCGGCGTCCCCGCCCTCGCCGTCCTGCGCGTCGAGCAGCCAGGCGTCGGCGCCGGTCTCCGCCAGCACGGTGGCGAACTGATCGCGTAATCTCTCTTGCGTCAGCACCAGCCCCGCGCCGCTGTCGCGCAGCATGTGCGCCAGCCGCTCCGGCGGGTAATCCGGATCGAGCGGCAGATACGCCCCGCCGGCCTTCAGCACGGCCAGCAGCGCGACCAGCATCTCGACGCCCCGGTCGAGCGCCAGCCCGACCACGATATCGGTCCCGACGCTGCGGTCCCGCAATCGCCGCGCCAGCCGGTTGGCACGCGCGTTGAGCGCGGCGTAACTCAGCTCCGTCTCGCCGAA
>NZ_JALBHA010001022.1:0-788 GCF_023006445.1 Bradyrhizobium sp. SHOUNA76 | reverse complement strand
GCTCGTCCAGCGTCGGCACCGGCGGCTCTGCGGCAGGTTCGGGCTCCAACTCAGCATCGACGCTCGGCACGGGCGGCTCGTCAGCCGGTGACGGCAAGAGCGGCTCGACCGTCGGCGCGGCCGGCTCGTCTGCGGGTCATGCCAGCGACAGAGGCATGGAAAAAGGCAAGGGCCACCACAAGGACAAGGATTGATGCCTTGAACGAGGAGCGGCAGCGATGCCGCTCCTTCGTCTTTGTTGGAGGAGAACTCGCATGAACAGATCAATCATTGCGATCGCAGCGTTGGCCCTGATGGGTGGCGCTGCTCAGGCAGCAACCATGGAAAAGACCGGCAAGAATGCATCGGGCGAGACCTGCAAGGTCACGGTCGAAAAACACGCCGACGGTAGCATTACCGCTGTCGGCACATCGGGTTCCGGCACGACCGGATCGACGTCGTCGAGCGGTTCGCTTTCGAGCTCGAGCTCGGCAGGCGGATCATCGGTGCATGTGCAGGCCGGCGGCGGCAACGTCTCGAGCTCGTCGTCGACGGCAGGCGGGCCTGGCTCCACCAGCGCCAGCACCATCACCGTCAATGGCTGCACGATCTCGACGTCGTCACCCTGAATTCATAGAGAGGATTGAGACATGAGAACTCTACTCACGACCTCGGCGGTCGCGCTTCTGCTTGCTGCCGCCTCGCCAGTTGTCGCACAGAAGAGGATGACAGGAGGCAGCGGCGGCTCGGCCGCAGCCGGCGGAACCTCCCCTACCACGGTCTGGACGGGCTTCAAGTCCACGACACCT
>NZ_JALBHA010001021.1:0-795 GCF_023006445.1 Bradyrhizobium sp. SHOUNA76 | reverse complement strand
GCCGGCACCGCCCGGGCCGCCCTCATGGATGCGGCGCGCCAATGTGCAGCCGGCGCCCGCGCCGGAGCCTGACTATCCCGTCTCCGTGAACCCGGTCCATCCGCTGCATCGCTATTCAGCCCAGCCCGCCGCGCCCGAGCCTGATCTTCATCAGCCGCAGGCCTATGAGGATCAGGCCTATCAGGATCACGCCTATCAGGGGCAGGCTTACCAGCAGCAGCATCACGCCTATCAGCAACAGGCCCATCAGGAGCCTTATCAGCAGCCCGATCCGGCGCGCTACGACGATGCGCTCTACGGCCGGCTGGAGGCAGGCGAGCAGGACTATCAGCGCGATCCGGCCTATCCCGACGATCCCTACGCCTACCAGAGCGATTATCCCGAGGCGGAGCTCGAGGAGCCGAAGAAGCAGCGCGGCGGCATGATGACGGTCGCAGCGATCCTGGCGCTTGCCGTGGTCGGCACGGGCGCTGCCTTCGCCTACAAGACCTATGTCGGCTCGCCCCGCAGCGGCGAGCCGCCGATCATCAAGGCTGACAACACCCCGACCAAGATCGTGCCCTCGCCGGCGGACTCCTCAGCCAAGGTGCCGGATCGCATGGTGAGCGGCGATGGCTCCGAGAAAATCGTGCCGCGCGAAGAGGCGCCCGTCGACGTCAATGCCAAGGCGGGCGGTCCCCGCGTGGTGTTCCCGCCGTTGAACCAGAATGCGAACCCGCCGTCGGTCGCGAGCGTGTCGCCGTCCACGGTGCCGCCGCCGGGCGCGGGGGTGGCTGCGAGCAACGGCACGCTGCC
>NZ_JALBHA010001020.1:0-798 GCF_023006445.1 Bradyrhizobium sp. SHOUNA76 | reverse complement strand
GGCGCCGACGCTGCGGCTGCGCTCCGTCACCTTCGGCGGCAACAACGATCTCGGCCGCCTGCGCGCCGACAAGCTCGACGTCGAGTTCAGCCTCAGCTCCCTGATGCGCGGCGAGTGGCGCGCCACCGAGCTTTCGGTGGGCGGCATGGCGGCCGATCTCGGCCTCGATGCGAGGGGACGGGTTGATTTGCCCTCCACCGCGAGCGGCACCTTCAATCTGGCATCCCTCGCCATCGAGCGGCTCAATCTCACTGGCCGCATCGCCCTGCACGATGCCGCCAGCCGCTCGACGCTGGAACTGAACGACATCGCCTTCTCTGGCGACGTCCGCTCGCTCGCGGGCTCGGTGCGCGGCGACGGCAGATTCACCGCCGCCGGGGTGCGCTATCCGTTCCGCGTCTCCTCCGGTCCGAGCGCCGACGGCAACGCCACCCGTCTGCACCTCAACATCGATCCCGGCGAGCGCGCCATCCTCGCCGATCTCGAAGGCGTGCTCGCCTTCGACAACCGCCTGCCGAAATTCGACGGCGCGCTGACGCTGGCCGTGCCGCCGATCAAGAAGGCGGGCGAGGCGGGGCCGACGCCGTGGAAGCTCACGACCAAACTCAAAGCGGATCCGGCCGGCGCGAAGTTCGAGCAGATCGACGCGAGCTTTGGCACTGAGGACTCCGCGTTGAAGCTCGGCGGCGTCGGTGACGTCAAATTCGGCGCCTCGCCGCTGCTGCGCGCGGTGCTGTCGGCGCGTCAGGTCGATGCCGACAGGCTGACGGCCAAGGGCGATGCCGAGCCGCTCCGCAT
>NZ_JALBHA010000101.1:0-15576 GCF_023006445.1 Bradyrhizobium sp. SHOUNA76 | reverse complement strand
AGATCGAGGCAGGCGCGCTGTTCCTGGCCGGATTGCCGGGCCCGGCCGCGGCGCTCGGGCTCGACGCTGCGATGATCGCCGCGCAGAACAAGCTGATGGCCGCCCTGCCTGCGAATCTGCGCGCGGACGCCGGGCGGATGCAGGAGCGTTTTCACCTGGACGCGCCGGGCTGGTTTGGCGAGACGGAAGACCCAAAGCACCTGCGCACGATCGCCGGGGCTACTCTGCGCGGGACGCTGATCAAGATCCGCTATCAGAGCTGGCGATCCGAGAAGCAGCGCCGCCTCGCGCCGCTCGGCCTCGTGCTGAAGGGTGGGAGCTGGTACCTCGCGGGTCAGGTCGACGCCAGCGTGCGCACCTATCGCGTCGCGCGCGTGCTCGACTGCACGGCGCTCGACGACGGCTTCGATCGCCCCGCCGATTTCGATCTCGCCGCCTATTGGCAGGCCGCGACACTTCGCCTCGAGGCCGAGATGCATCCGAATGTCGCGGTCGTGCGGCTCTCGCCGTTCGGCGTCAAGCTGCTCGATGCGCTGAGCCAGCCCTACGTCAAGGCGCGCACGCAGCTCGAAGAGACCGCTGATGCCGACGGCTGGCGCGTTGCGCGCGTGCCCGTCGGCAAGACATCCTGGCACGCCGCGGCCGAATTGTTGCGGCTCGGTCCCGAGGCCGAAGTGCTGGAGCCCGCCGATCTTCGCGACAAGATGGTGGAGCTGACGCAGGCAATGGCCGCGCGCTATCGCGCGGTGCGAAGAGCCTGACGGCGGCACATTTTGCCGCAGCCCACGAAACAATCCTGAAACACGATTCTCGCCGCGAGCCGTGAACGCATTCGCGTTTCAGCCCGACCGAGATGCAGGGACACAACAACGGCCCCGCGCCAAATGGAGAATGAAGATGTTTCGTAAGCTTGCTCTTGGTCTGATCGCCGCCGGCTCGCTCGCTGTCGCCGCTCTCGCCCCCACCGCGGCTTCGGCCGGTGGTTTCCATTACCATCACGGTCATCACCACTGGGGTCCCGGCTGGGGCATTGGCGGCATCTACCTCAACACCGGCGTCAGCAATTGCTACCAGGAGCGCCTGATCCAGACCCGTCATGGCCTGCGCGTGCGCGTCGTGAATGTCTGCGCCTACGGGATGTACTGATATCTCGCCTTCACGACGAAGCTCCGGTCGCACCGCGACCGGAGTTTTGCATTTGACTAGCCGCCCTGCGCTGCCGGCGAAACCAGGCCCAGGTCTCGCGCGTCGTTCTGATGTAGCCGCGGCCGCGATGGACGATCTCGCCGTCGACGATCTCGTTCAGCTTCGGCAGCGCATGAAAGGGGATCGAGGGATAAGCGTGGTGCTCGACGTGATAGGGCATGTTCCACGCGGACCATTTGACGACCGCGCCGGTATAGGTGGTGCGAGTGTTCTGGAAAGCGCTGCGGGTGCGGTCGCAGCCGGTATGCTCGGCATAGAGATAGGGCCGCAGGAATAACTGCCCGATGACGAGCGGGACGATCCAGACCCAAAGCAGCAACGCTGACGAGAACCACAGCGACAGCGCGAGCAGCAGGATATAGAGCGCGACATAGGCACGCGCCTCCATGACGATGGTGGCGCGCTTGCCCTCGGGAATCCAGGGCATGGTGACCTTGCCGGTGATCGCATGGCCGAGCATCAGCCGTAGACGCCCGGCGACCTGCATCAGGCCGCTATAGGCGATCGCGAGCTGCGTGTCGGATGTCGGCTTCACCCCGACGATCAACTCGGGATCCTTGTCCGGATCCTGGGTGTAGCGGTGATGGTCCCAGTGAAACAGGCAATAATATTCGTAGGGCAATCCGATGATGAAGGCCGAGAGATGGCCGACGACGAGATTGAGGCCGCGGCTCCTGAACGCGGTCTTGTGCGCGGTCTCGTGCACCGCCATGAACAGGAAGGCGACGAAATAGCCCTGCACCGCCATCAACGGCAGCGCCCAGAGCACGCCATGGCGGGAAGCGACCATCCAGATCAGCGCGCCCACCAGTACGATCACGCCATAATGGCCAAGGCTCTGCGCCGCGCCCCTGAGATTGGAGCGGACCGACAGTCCGCGCAGCATCGCCGGCGTCAGCGGCTTCAGGCGGTGGCCGGATTCTGAAACGGTCGCGTCAGTCATGGTCGGATGCCCTGTCACTTACCGAGAAGAGCTGCGACCTCGGCCTTGATGAAGGCCTGGTCGCGCGGATTGCCGACGGGGTTGCCGGCGCGATGGCCGTGCAACGACGGGATCGGATGCAGCACGGCCGATTTGGCGTTGGTCAGCCGGCCGAGCTCGTCCTCGTTGTCGCGGGCGTCGAAATAGCGGTCGGTCGCGCCGGGCATCAGCAGCATGTGCGCCTTGATCGCGGCCAGCGCGCGGTCGAGATTGCCGCCGAATGCTCCACAGCGACTGATATCGCCGCGCTGCCAGATTCCGATCTGCGCCAGCAGATCATTGGCGTCGCGCCGGGCAAACGTCGCATCCCAGGTACGGACGAGATAATCCTCCAGCGAGCTGAAGCCGGCCTCGCGCCAGAGCTCGTCGCGATAGAAGCCGTGCGACATCGCCCAGCCGGCATAGACGCGCCCCATGGCGCGGTAACCGGCGACGGGCTTCTCGGCGAAGCGGCCGTCGCGGAAGGCGGGATCGGCGGTGAGCGCGGCCTTCACGCTTTCCAGGAAGACTTGATTGTAGGGCGCACAACGCGCACTGCCGCAGACCACGGCGGCGCGCGCGACCATATCGGGATGCAGCGCCGCCCAGTGATAGGCCTGCGTGCCGCCCATCGACCAGCCGTAGACGAGCGCAAGCTTTGCGATGCCGAAGCGCTCGGTGAGGAGCCGGTGCTGGACCGCGACCGCATCGTGATAGGTCACCTCCGGGAACGGCGCCGCAGTATTCGACGGCGAGGACGACAGGCCGTTGCCGAACAGGTTCGGGACGATGATGAAGTAGCGCGTGGGATCGAGCACGCCGTCCGGGCCAATTAGCCACTCGGTGTCAAAATGCTGCGCGCTGAACGACGTCGGATAGAGGATGACGTTGTCCTTGGCCGGGCTCAGCGTGCCGTAGGTCTTGTAAGCGAGCTTCAGCGAGGAGAAGACGACCCCGGACTGGAGGGTGACGTCGCCGGCTTCGAAGATCTCGTAGTGCTCCGTCATGAACCGGACTCCCGCTCGCGGCCCAGAATGCGCCGCTGAGGCGGCGATGCATCGATCATGCCGAGCCCGCAGACGCGCCGTTGCGCCGCGCTTAATAAGTGTACCTATAGTACAGTTATTCTGGACCGGCAAGATAAATCCAACGAACCGGCCGCTCAGGCGATGGCGGCGATATAGCGCTCCACCGATGCCGCGAAGGCGGCCTTGGCCCCAGTGGCAATGTTGCGCCCCCACCAGGCGCCATAGATGCGATCGAAGGCGAGCGGCTCGACGGCGGCCGCGATCCGCCGCACCGCGGCGGCATTGAGCGGCATGTAGTTGGGGTAGGAGTACATGAAGCTGACGAAGCGGCGGTCCATCGTCACCTGGGCGATGTCGCCGGTGAGCAGCGCGCCCCTGCCGTCCGCACCGCGCACGGCGTGCAGCATGGTGGCGCCGGCGAAATGACCGCCGGTGCGCAGCAGCAGCACATCGTCGGAGATGCGGTGGCTTTCGCCGGTCCAGTGCACGATCGAGGGATGCGGCCGCGTGACGAAAGCGCGATCGTCGGCATGCAGATAGACCGGCACGCCGCCAAAGGTATCGCTCCAGTCGGCGACCGCGCCGTAGTAGTGCGGATGCGAGATCGCGATCGCCTTCAGTCCGCCGAGCGCTGCAACGTGTTGGATGGCTTCATCGGTTGCCAGCGGAATGCAATCCCACATCACGCAGCCGTCGCCTTGAGGCACCAGCAGCGCGCGCTGCCCGATGGCGAAGCTCGGCTCCAGGCCGATGCCGGTGAGGCCGAGATCGTCGCGGCCCACCAGTCGGTACCCTCGCGCGAGCTCCTCGCGCGTGAGGAAGCTCTGCCCTTTCCAGTTCACGAACTGCCGCTCGTCCTCGCAAATCAGACAGGAGGCGGGCGGATTTCCGCCGTTCGGAAATTGCGCGCCGCAGGTTTCGCAGGTCCAGAGGGGCATGACTTGAGCTCCGTGGGAAGGCCCGCAGGATGACATTGCGAATAAGCGTTCAGCAAGTTCGATGAGCCGCAAGGGTGACTGGAACCAACGCGGCGAACGCCCGTTACGTTCAGATCAACGCCAGAACGATTGGCCAAGAGGATCACGACACACGAAGAGCATGTCTAGGTATCGATGACATCGCGATCCCCCTCTCCGTCCCGCCTCTGGCCCCTGTTCGCGCTCAACTTCTTCATGGCCGACATGCAGTCGGGCATCGGTCCGTTCGTCGGCGTATTCCTCCAGGAGCGCGGCTGGGCGACCGGACTGATCGGCACCGCGCTGACGATCGGCAATGTCGCGGGAATGCTGATCACGACGCCGATCGGCGGCTTCATCGATGCCAGCCGCAACAAGCGGATGTGGGTCGTCATTCCCGGCATCTGCGTCGTTCTCGCCTCCGCCATCATCCTGATCTCGCAAAATTTCTGGGCGGTGACGTTCTCGCAAGTCGCGCAATCGCTGGCGAGCGCCGCAATCGTGCCGGCGGTGACGGGCATCACGCTGGGTATCGCCAAGCAGAAGGGCTTCAACGCGCTCAACGGCCGCAACCAGGCGTACAACCACGGCGGCAACATGGTCGGCGCCGCGCTGTCGGGCTATCTCGGCTACAAATACGGCTATGTCGCCGTGTTCATGCTGGCGGCCGCGTTCGGTGCCATCGCGATCGCCTGCGTGATGATGATCCCGGCCAAGGCAATCGATGACCGGGCCGCGCGCGGCAGCAAGGAGGATGACTCCAAGGCTCCGCCGGATGCGATGACGATGCTGCTCAAGCATCGGGCGCTGCTCGTGCTGGCGCTGGCGCTCGCGCTATTCCACCTCGGCAATGCCGCGATCGTCCCGCTCTACGGGCTCGCGGCGGTCGCCGAGGGACAGGCCAACGGCCCGAGCTTCGTCGCGACCACCGTGGTCATCGCACAAGGCGTGATGGTCGTGACGTCGCTGATCGCGATGAAGGCCGCGAGCAAGCGCAATTACTGGCCCATCATCCTGGTCTCCTTCATGTTCCTGCCCATTCGCGGCGTACTCGCCTTCTTCGTTACAGGATGGTGGGGCGTCGTGCCGATGCAAGTGCTCGACGGCATCGGCACGGGTCTGCAAACCGTTGCCGTCCCCGGCATGGTGGCGCGGGCGCTCAACGGCACCGGCCGCATCAATCTCGGCCAGGGCGCCGTGATTACGGTGCAGGGTGTCGGCGCCAGCCTCAGTCCCGCGCTCGGCGGCTGGATCGCGCAATGGATCGGCTACGGTCCGACCTTCCTGCTGCTCGGTGGCTTCGGGCTCGCATCGATGGCGCTGTGGTTCGCGTTCGGGGCGACAGTGAAGAAGTATTGAGCTTCATCGCCGTCACCAATGTCACGCCGACGACGTAGGCGGGAGCCGGTCTCGTTCGCCGCGAGCGACGATCCGGCGAATGGTGTGACGTGAAAGACAGCGACAGCGGCGGCGCCTGGCGCGGTCCGGACACTCACTTGGCTGCGGCACCTGGTCGCGGTCTCAGCGCGTCATCGCGAGTGGCTTATCACGCAATTCCCCGCTTTTGCCGTTGCGGCGCAGCGGCATGACGATACAACCTGCCGCAATCGCCAATAAATCGCCCTTCCCGATCGATGATCCAGCCTCAACTCTCCTTTGACGGCGACCCGAATGGCCCGGCCTATGAAAGATGGCGCGAGCAGTTTTGCCGTCAGGTGGCGAACGTCGATTTCGTGCCGGTCGGGGAAGGGCGAGTTCACCGGACCATTGCGCCGGCCATTCTTCCCCGCATCAGACTCTCGGCCTCGTTCGGCTCGCCGATATCTTTCGTGTCGTTGGGGACGAACGACGAATTGGTGATTACGACGTCGCCCAATTCGGCGTTGAGCGGGACCATGGGAAAGCGCCCGCTGGAGATCGCGGCGGGCGACGTCACAATCGGGGACCCCTCGATCAAGGGCGCCTATATCACTCAGACCGGGAACGGTAATTTCCGGACCGCGCTGCTGCCGCGTAAGGCGCTGCTGCGCGTCTGCCCGAATGCCGAGGACCTGATTGCGCAGTCGATCCCAGGCGCCAATCCGATCACGTCGATGTTCCTGCGATATTACGATCTCGCGCATGCTTATGCCGACAAGCTCGCGCCCGCCGAGCTCGACGCGGTCTCGCAGCATCTGTTCGATTTATCGGTGCTGATGATCGGAGCCCGCGGCGATGTCGCCGAGGAAGCTCGGACGCGCGGCCTTGCCGCAGCGCGTCTCGAGACTCTCAAATCCGACATCCTGGCGCAGCTGGACAACCCCGCACTGTCACTCACCGTCCTGTCGGCCACGCACCGGGTCAGCCCACGCACGATCCAGCTGCTGTTCGAGCAGGCGGGCATCACCTATAGCGGCTTCGTGCTGGAGCAGCGCTTGCTGCGCGCCGATCGGCTGCTTCGAAATCCTGCCATGCGCGCCCGCAAGATCATCGAGATCGCGCATCTCGCGGGTTTCCACGACGTCTCCTATTTCCATCGCGCGTTTCGCCGCCGCTTCGGACAGACGCCCGACGACGTCAGGAAGCTGGCCGGCGACGCCGGCTAGCCAAGCGCGACGCGACGCTGCCGAACGCCGCCCGGTTCTACGTCCCAAAATTCTTCTGGATCGCCTTGTCCAGCGTCTCGCCGCCGACGAAGCGCTGGCGCAGCTCGCGCTTGAGCAGCTTGCCGCTCGGATTCTTCGGCAAGGCGTCGACGAAAATGACGCGCTTGGGCACCTTGAAGTGCGCCATCTGGCCGGCGCAGTGCTTGATGACGGCGTCCTCGTCCAGCTTTTCACCGCTCTTGACGACGACGATGGCGGTGACCGCCTCGATCCAGCGCGGATCGGGCAGGCCGACGACGGCGACCTCGGAGACTGCGGGGATGCGGTAGACCATCTCCTCGACCTCGCGGCTCGCGACGTTCTCACCGCCGGTCTTGATCATGTCCTTGACGCGGTCGACCACGGTGATGTGGCCCTCCTCATCGACGGTGGCGAGATCGCCGGAGTGAAACCAGCCGCCGGAAAACGCCGCCGCGGTCTTGACGGGATCGTTGTAATAGCCGGACAACAGATGCGGCGAGCGGTGCACGATTTCGCCGACCTCACCGACTTTCACATCCTCCATCGACGTGTTGACCACGCGCGTCTCGACATTGAGCACGGGCTTGCCGGCCGAGCCGGCCTTACGCAGCTGATCCTCGGGGCGCAGCACGGTTGCGAGCGGCGCGATCTCGGTCTGGCCGTAAAAGTTCCAGAACTTGACGTTGGGCAGGCGGCGCTGGAGCTCGAGCAGCACCTCAACCGGCATGATCGAGGCGCCGTAATAGCCCTTCTGCAGCGTCGACAGATCGGTCTTGTCGAAATTCGGCGAGCGCAGCATCGCGATCCAGATCGTCGGCGGCGCGAAGAAGGACGTAATCTTGTGCGCCTGGATCAGCGCCAGAATGCCGTCCGCCGTCGGCTTGCCCGTGATCACGCCGGAGGCGCCGAGATAGATTTGCGGCCCCAGGAAGACGTCGAGCTGGGCGCAATGATAGAGCGGCAGCGCGTGCAGGAATTTGTCCTCCACGCTCATGCCGCCGTCGATGACGCAGCTGACATACTGCCACATCACCGCTTCATGGGTCAGCATCGCGCCCTTGGGCAGCGATTCCGTGCCGCTGGTGTAGACGATCTGCGCGAGATCGCGGCTGTCGACGGACGCCTCCAGGAACGAGCTGTCGGGGCTGAGGAGATCGTCGAAGGTGGTGAGGCCCGCGGGCGGCGTTGCGGGATCCTCGCCCGGCAGCCAGATCAGCTTCTCGACCGCGCAGTCCTTGGCGCTTGCATCGCGGGCCGCCTCGACGAAATCGGGACCGGCCGCCAGCAGCTTGGCGCCGGAGCTCTTCAGGATGAAATTGATCTCGTCCGGATTGAGCATGAAGTTGATCGGCACCAACACCGCGCCGATCCGCGCCACCGCAAAACGCAGCGCGGCGAAGGCGTGTGAATTGCGCGAGAGTACCGCGATGCGGTCACCCTTCTTGACGCCGAGGCCGAGCAGGCCGCGGCCGAGCCGGTTGCAGATCGCGTCCATCTCGGAGAAGGTCCAGCTCACGTCGCCGCAGCTCACCGCAAGCTTGTTGGGCGCTCGGCCCGCGGAACGGCGCAAGAGATCGCCGATGGAATGCTCGCGCGCTTTCGAGATGGTGGCTGCGGTGTCGCTCGACATTTCCATTCCCCGGAATTTGCAATCTGCGTGAAGACCGGCCTGGACCTTCAGGCCATCGCCCTTACGCATTTTTGAGTTTGCACAAAGCGTAGTCGGCGCAATCTGCCGCGTCAAATCAGCCGGAGCGCCGCCGGTGCACGATGCCTTCACCGACAAAGGTAGCTCGCGGGGGGATGGCGACATGGTGCATAGCATGTCCCAGTTCCAGGTAAGCCCGAGGAGCATCGTGCTCAGGGCTTGTGCCCCTTCTGGCGCAGCGCCTCGATGAGGCGCTGCTTCAACTCGTCGGCGGCCTTCTGGCTGACGTCCTGGCCGATCTGCGCGCTCGCCTGCGCCAGCGCATCCGACTTCTCCAGAAACTTCCGCCCCACAGGCTGGGCGCAGAACGCCTCGATCTGGCGCAGCTCATCGACGGTGAAGCTGGCGGCATAGACGGCGGCCATCTGATCGATCATCGAGGCGACGAACGGCGCGTAGATCTCCGATCCTGGCGCCGTCATCGCATCATAGTCGCGCTCGATCTCCGGCCGATCCTGCGCGACCACGGGTCTCAGCTTGAGCAGGAGCTGCGGGAGAGCCGCGCGATACTGATCCGCGATCTTCAGCGTGGCGACGAGCTTGCGCGCGGCGCTCATCGCCTCCGGGGATGGCGTTTGTGCCGACGCGTTGCAGACGAGGAACAGGAGGGCGCCGGCAATCGTCAACAAGAGTCTCGACATGCATCTCTCCCGAAAAATCGTCCGCGCGACGGAATGGGTTCTCAGCGGCTCCCCGGAGCCGCGCCGATGACCGTTACCGGCGCGCCTTCGGCGGCGGGCTCCGACTCGTCGTCGACATCCGTCACCTTGACGAAGAGGCTGGGCACCCGCTCGGCTCGGTCGAGCAGCCAGGCTGCGCCGATCATGATGACGAAGCCGGCGAACGAGACAGCGAGTTGCTCCCAGACGCCCTTGGTGTATTGGACCAGGATCCAATGCGCCGAGAACGACAGGAACACGCTGAGGCAAAAGATCGGCAGCGAATGCTGGCCGCAGAGAATGACCGGGCGCAGCCATTTCAAATGCAGCGCCTTCCAGTGGCGCGGGACTAAATAGGTCACCCAGATCGCCACCGCCAGGAAATGCGTGAAGCGCAGCATGTCGAGGTCGGTCTTGTCGATCGGATAGATCGCCTTGATCATCCATTTCGGGATCATCGCCTCGAGCGCGTGGATATGCCAGGTCATCACGATCAGGAGGGCGAAGGCGATCCACGCCGCGGACAGGCCCATCACCGTCTTCGACCAGACCCATGCCGCGACCTTGTCGATCCCGCCGATGCCGCACCAGGCGGCGAATACGAACATCAGCTGCCAGCAGAACGGGTTGAAGTACCAGCTCGTGCCGGGCGGGTAGGAGGCGATGTTCCAGTCGAACCAGCGCGACAGCACATAGAGCACCACGGACGCCGCCAGCGTCAGGTTCGGCCGGCGCACCAGGCCCCACACGATGAAGGGCGCAGCAAGCACCAGCGTGATGTAGAGCGGCAGCACGTCGAGATTCACCGGCTTGTAGCGGAGTGAGAGCGCCTGCCCGATCAGAATGTCCGGATGGTCGAGAAAATTGTGAACGTTGAACTCGTCCGCATACATCGGGTTGTCGAACCTCCTGATCGTGCGGGCGATCTGCGCCGTGAACAACAGAAACAGCATGATGTGGGCGACATACATCTCGGCCGCGCGCCGCCACAGCCGCTTGAGCGCCGCGAGAAACCAGCCCCCGGCGACGATCGGCCCATAGATCCAGCCGACGAGATAGCCGGAGATGAAGACGAAGAACTCGGCGGCGTCGCTGAAGCCGTAATTGCGCAGCGTCAGCCAGGCCACGACGTCGTGCGGGATGTGATCGAGAAAGATCATCCACAAGCCGATGCCGCGGAACAGATCGAGCCGCAGGTCGCGCTCGACTGGAGCGAGCAGAGCTGACTGGTCCCGGATCATGGCCCCGCCTCTTTCCGGTGGGCGTCGCGCCAAAGCGGCGCCGGCAAATGGGATGCTAAAAAATCTGAATCAAAAGTCACCTGGCCCTGCGGCTAGTGCCAACGGTAGCCGACCTTGGTGCCTGTGCAAGTGACTTCGTCATCGCACTGAGGCGCCGCCGCACGGCCCGCTTCGGCCGGCCCTTGCAAAAACTGCAAAAACAACCCCATGCACAGTAGAGGCTACCTGCTAAGGCATTGCGTTGCCTGTTAAATTTGAATGCTCCGTCAATCTGCGGCTTCTCAGTGCGAGGTGGCCGGACATTGCTGGCCGTTCCCACCGGAACATGCCGGGCCAAACGTGATCGTCTTGGCATCCGCAGCCGTCGGCGGCGGAGGCAGCACGATCTCGATCGGCGCTTGGTCGTTGAGCCCAAGCGGCGCTGCGGGATCGGGCGGAGTGGCGCCGCAGACCGGGCTGCCGCCAGCCCCGAGCGAACAGCCGCCCGTATCCCGCGAAGTGATCGCGAGCCGGCCGTCGACATAGGTGATGTCGTAGTTCACGGACGTCAGGCCCGCGGCCGCGATACCGTAGACACCGGGATAGCGCGCCCCCTGGGCCGAGCCGCCATAGACGAGCGTGCCGGAGAGCGCAGGTAGCCCCTCACCGTTGACGAAGCCGGAATAGGTCACGCTGCCCCCGGAGAACGGCACGCCGTCATAAATCCTGGTGACGTCGTTGGCTGTGACGGTGAGTGCCGCCTTGTTGACGGTGAGTGAACCGTCGACAAATTTAATGGCGTAATTGGCCGACGAGAGGCCCGCCGCCGTCAGGCCGTAGCGGCCGGCATTCACCGCGCCCTGCGCCGTGCCGCCATAGCTGAGCGTGCCCGACAGCACGGATGCAGTCTCGCCATTCATGAAGCCGGAATAAGCGACGCTGCCGCCAGAGAAGGCGAGGCCGTCATAGGTCTTGGACGCGTTGGCGGTGATGGTGAGCGGCGCCCTGTCGATGGTGAGGCCGACCGCGACCGATCCGACATAGACCGCGCCGCCCGAACCGGTCGCGCTGAGAACGTCGGAGCCGCTGAGATTGTAGCTGCCCGCGCCCAATGCGGTGGTGACGGCGCTGCCCCAGCCGAGCGTGACGCGATTGGCGTTCACGCCGGTCATCGTCAATCCGCCGAGCGAGGCCAGCGTGCCATAGGTGGTGCTGGCCGAGCCCGCGACGTTGACATAGGCATCGTAGACGGTGTCGCCGAACGCGCGCAGCACCGGCATGCCGTTATTGGCGCCGCTGACGGACTTGCCCCAGACGGCGGCAAAGTCATAGCCGTTGTTGATGAAGGTGAAGGGATCGCGCAGCTGTGCCGTGGTGAGCATGCTGCCGTCGCAGACGTTGCTGACGCCGCCGGATCCGCCACAGGCGGCGCTCTGCCCCGATGTCTCCCTGTTCGCATAGCTTTGGATGACTTGGCCGCCATCCCAGTTCAGCCCCACGATCGCGCCGACATTGCTGGTTCCCGACACGGTGCCCGCGAAGTAGCTCCGGACCACGTGGCTTTCCTGATTCATCCCCACCAGCCCGCCGACCACGTCAGTTCCTGAAACTGCTCCCGTGGCGTAGGAATCGAGCACCCAAACGGCTTCATTGCTGTGCCCGACCAGACCGCCGACGATGCCGCTGCCGGTCACATTGCCGGTCGCGTAAGACTGACTTACCACAGCGCCGTACCAGCTGGCTCCCACCAGCCCGCCGACCGATTTGACACCGGACACGTTGCCGGTGGCGTAAGACCGCTCCACCCGGCTGTACTGTTCGAACCCCACCAGTCCACCGGCAGCTGTGCCTGTGCCGCCAATTGCGCCGGTGCCCGAAACATTGCCGGTGGCGTAACTGTCGGTGACGAGACCGATGTTGCTGTACCCCAACAAGCCACCAACCATGATGCCGCCAGATACGGTACCCGTGGCATAAGAGTGGCTCACCGTACCTATGGCATAATCCGCGGGGTTCGGTCCCATCCACGTGCCGATATTGTACGCGATCAGCCCGCCGGCACCGTCCCAGATCGCCGACACGTTGCCGGTCGCATATGAGTTGGAAACGAACGAGGCGACGACGCGCCCTCCCAGCCCGCCGGCGGCGCCATAGCCCGCAACCGTGCCGGTGGCATATGAGTTGCTGATCGTCGTGATATAGGCGTCGCCGACCAGCCCGCCGATCAAGGCGCCGGTGCCGGTCACATTGCCGGTGTTGTAAACGTTGCTGATGGTGTTGTAAGCGACGCTGCTCGTGCCGCCGTAGACCCAGAGGCCGCTCGACCCCACCAGCCCGCCGACGGCATTATTGCCCGTCACGCTGCCGCCTTCCAATCCGACATTGCGGATGGTCCCGCCATCGATGTAGCCGAACAGGCCGATGTTATCGCTGGACGGCCGGTTGATGGTCAGGTTGCTGATGTGGTGACCGAGCCCGTCGAAAATGCCGGAAAAATAGCTGCTGATATCGCCGATGCCGCCGATCGGCGTGAAGCCGGCGCCACCATTCCAACCCGCCGTGGCGCTGGCATCGATGTTCGCGCCCAGCACGTAGTTGCCGGACCGGTTGGTGTTGATGTTCTGCAGGGCATTCACGTCGGTGATCACCGCATAGGTGATGGCGACGTCAGATTCTTTCTGGGTCTGGAACAGGCTGCCCGCTGCCAGGTTGACCGGCGCGTTGATGGTGTAGCCACCGGTGGCCGTGGTCTGTGCGTATTGCAGGACCAGCCCGTCACTGCTCGTCGTGCCGGTCGACGTCAGCGGCGCATTGATGACGATGTTGTTGTCGGCCCGCAGCGTCAGGATATGCGAGCCCCAGGTGACGGCGGAGTTGACCGTGACGTTGCCTTCATCGGTGCCGCTGCCCGAGGTCGTCACCGTCACGTCGCCGCTCGCAAGCGCCGTCTGCAAGGCACTGGCGTAATTGGCGTCGATGGTGATGTTGACGGGATCGATCAGCCAGCGTCCGCCCAGCGTGTCCACCTTCAGATCGGCGGCGAGATTGACCTTGGCGGCGGAGGTTTCGACCGAGCGGGCCCGCAGCGTGCCGCCGGCATTGACCTCGCCGTATTTGGCGTCGCCGAGCAGCAGGATGCGGCCATTCTTGCTGCCGATGCTCGCGGCCTGCACCACGCCGGTGTTGTTGACGACGCCCTTCATGGCGTCGCTCGCGCCCTTGGCGGTGAGGATGGCGAGTCCGCCATCGGCACGGATCAGCCCCTTGTTCTCGACCAGCGTCTTGACGGTGGAGGCCTTGACCTCGACCGAGAGCAGGCCGTCGCCATTGAAGTCGAGCAGCACGTCAGTGCCGGCGGCGAGCGCCGTGCTGCCGGTGATGGTGCCGGAATTGCTGACGCTCGGCGAGATCAGCGCCACCACCTTGCCGGAGATGCTGCCCTCGTTGCTGATCGCGCCGCCGCTGCCGGTGAAATTGTAGCGACCAGCCAGAAAATTCGCGTTGCTGATGCCGAGCGTGGAGGCGACGAAGCCGCCGGTCTGCACGCTGCCGGTCTTGCCGATGGCAATGCCGTTCGGATTGATCAGGAACACTTGCCCATTGGCGCTGAGGCTGCCGAGGATTTTTGACGGGTCCTGGCCGACGACGCGGTTCAGCGCCACCGAGGATGCACCGGGCTGATTGAAGGTCACGGAGTTGCCGGCGCCGATCGAAAAGCTCTGCCAGTTGGCGATCATCCGGTCGCTCGACTGGTTGATCGTCATGGCGTTGCCGGACTGGCTGATCGTGGCCTGTCCCGACACGACCTGACCGCCGGTCGGCAGGGTCTGGGCCAGCACCGGCGGCGTCAGCGCCGTGGTCGCGGACAGGGCGATTGCGAACCGCATCCGCGGCAGGGTCGATGTCATAGCGTACCCTCTCGAAACATCAGAAGCGAATGCCAGCTTGCAGCCAGAACTGGTCGTTGGCCTTGACGCCATCGGCGTTGGCCCCGGTGATGATGGAACGGCCGGGATTGTCGCCGAGCGTATGGGCCCAGCTTGCCGAGACGTTCAGCCACTCGCGCGTCCAGCGCGCGACGAGGCCGGCGCTGGCGAGGCCGTAGTCATTGCAGCCGCAGACAGTGACCGGCGCGATGCCGTTCGGCGACACATTGATCTTGACGTAGCCGCCGTCCAGGAAGCTCGCGAGTTGCAGGCTGCCGAACCGCGCCGGCACCGGCGCGTTGTAGCGGAGCTCCAGCGTACCGAGCACGCCCATGTCGCCGCGCCCCTCGCCCACGGGATAGCCGCGCACGCCGAACGGGCCGCCCAGCGCAAAATCTTCCGAAGAATCGAGGTTCTTGTCGGCCCATTGCCCGTAGAGGCGGCCGAACAGCGCGAAGTCGCCGGGCAAGGCCTGAAGCCGCGCGACCGTGGCGTTGATCCGGTTGAACCGCCCTTGCGTCTGGAGTCCAGCCTGGTCGGCGGCAAGCGCGCTCGCCAAGCGCGAAAGATCGAGATCGCCATAGGTCCAACTCACCGACCAGTTGGTGATGCCGCCGCCGAGCAGCGCGTCGCGCCGGTCGCCGTTGAGGCTGAGCGTGCCGGAGGTCGAGCGCTTGTCCTGGAGCGTTCCGGCGACGCTGTCGTCGACCAGCGCCTTCCAGGTCACGGTGCCGCCAAGCTGGAGGTTGAAATCGCGCGAACGGATCAGGCTGTAGTCGATGCCGCCATTGGCGAAATGAGCGAAACCGGTGAGGCCGAGGGCGCGGCCGATGGCGTCGATATTGTGGTAGTCGAGATAACTGTAGGTCGCATTGGCGACAAACCCACTGGCTGCGAGCGGCACGCTCGTCGCCAGCGAGCCGAACTCCTGCCCTTGCGAGACCGTGCCGGAAAGCCGCGTCAGGTCGCCGTAGCCGGACACGTCGGTGAGCCTCACCAGCCCGTTGCCTTGCGCCTTGCCCACGTTGGAGCTGCCGTAATTATCGGCCCAGATGCCGCCCCCGACGACGGGCGCCTGCGCGACGCCGACGACGAGCTTGCTGGTATTCGGCGCTTCGCCCGGCGCGAGCTTGGCGTGCACCGAGACGCCCGGCAGGTCGTTCATGCGCAAGAGCGCGTCTTCCAGATCCTGCCGCGTCACGCCGTCCGGCTTGACGCGGCCCTCGATGATGGCGCGCAGGAGATCCTCGCGCACGCGCACGCCCCTGGCACGGTCGAGCGTGATGGTCTTGAGTGCGCCCTCGGC
>NZ_JALBHA010001019.1:0-800 GCF_023006445.1 Bradyrhizobium sp. SHOUNA76 | reverse complement strand
GGCGCTGGCTCCTCTCGCTTCGAGCGCTTTGACGAGTAGCTGCGGCGGCGCTGCGGCTTCTCGGGTTTTGCGCTGGGCGCGGGGGCGGTTTCGGCCTGCGGGACCGCGTCCTGGTTCTTCTCCGAGTTCTTCTCCTGCACCCTGTCTTGAGACTTCTCTTGTCCCTTGTCTTGCGTCTTTTCCGAGCCGCGCATCGACAGGCGCTGGCCGTCGAAGACGGTGGTTTCGCAGTGACGATCGTTCTCGGCGAGGCTCGCGCAGAATTTTGCGGCGGCGGCGGCGTTGACGAGGGGGCCGGCACCGAGGCGGAGCTGCATGCCGAGCCCGGTGGCGCCTTCCTTGATCATGATGATCGGCCGCAGCGCCGCGACGTCCGGATTGGATTTGGTCACGCCGCGCCAGAGCGCGCGCAGGCCGTCGACCGAATTGGCGCCGCCGAGATCGATCGCGAAACGCGTCTGCTGAACCGCGATCGCGGGGGATTCGCTCTCGGCTGTTTCCGGCGGCTTTGCGGCTGTGGCGACGACTTCGGTCGGGGCGGGCGCCGGCTCGGCCTTCTTCTCCGCGGCTTTCTCGATGGTCTCGGGCTGAATCAATTTCGATGCAGCCGGATCGGGCGGCGCCATGATCGACTTGGACGGCACCAGCGGAATGGTCGGCAACGCCGAATTCATGGCCGGCGATTGCTGCACGAGCGATGCGGCGGCCGCGGTCTGCGGCGGCGGGCTCGGCGGCTCCTTTGCAGAATCCTTGGACGTGTCCTTGGCGGCCTCAGTGCGCGGCTTGTCGCCGGCGGCGGC
>NZ_JALBHA010001018.1:0-802 GCF_023006445.1 Bradyrhizobium sp. SHOUNA76 | reverse complement strand
CGGGCCGCGGGCTTGCGCGCACCTTCGTCGAGTTGCGGCAGCGCGAAGAGCTCGCTCCAGATCGCCCAGGCCTCAGTGAGCTCGTCGCCGTCGGCGCCGACCAGCAGCGGCACGGACAGCGAGGGATCGCGATGCACGAGGACGAGAGCTTGTGCCTCGTCATTGCCGCGCAGCGCGACACCGGTGAAGTCGCTGACGCGGACGTTGATCGCCATCTGCATGCCGCGGACGGCACGGCGCAGCACGACACGTTCGCGATGAAGCTCGATCTGCCGGACATGTCCGTCGGCGCGCGGATCGTGCGCGTCGAAGCGGACCGGAAGGGAAAGTGGGTCGAGCCGCAGAGAGCGGCTCGACCCGGCGGGAGCGACCCCGCATGTTGCTGTTTGACGCCTCACGGCTTTAGTTCTCCCCGCCGGGATTATGTTCCCGGTCGATGCGAGGACCTTAGCGCACGGCTTTCCGAAACCGCTTAAAAAGGCTGGTTAACCCACCGTCACTGCTGCTCATGATTGACAAGAGCTTGGCGCGCATGATTGACGAGACGTTGCGCGCAAGCTGCGAATCTGAGCTTTTGGCAGGCTGAAAATGCTTGAAGTCCGCGCCATTAGGGCACATCTGTGGGTTCCGGTCCCGACCCCCGCCCCAACAGGATTTCGTTCGTGAACTCTTCACCAAGCTCGACGCTTTCGCCTAAAGCCAGTCGCGACCTGTTCGATCAGTCCGCGCTCTCCGACCTCGCGCAGCGGCTGGTCGAGGCGGCCAAGCGCGCCGGCGCGGATGCGGCCGATGCGGTCGCGGT
>NZ_JALBHA010001017.1:0-802 GCF_023006445.1 Bradyrhizobium sp. SHOUNA76 | reverse complement strand
GGCCTGCCGGACTGGGGGCGCGGCGTGGCGCTGGTCGGGATCGGCGCGCTGATCGGCAGCCGTTTCGCGCGGATGCGGATTAAGACGCTCGCGGGCCACATCAACGCGGCGCTGGGCTCGTTCACGGTCGCGATCGCCGTCTCCGCCATTTTCGTCGGCATCGTCGCGCTGACCACGCAAGTCAAATTCTCCGACGTCGTCGTCGCCTTCGCGCCGGGAGCGATGGACGCCATGCTGGCCCTGGCGCTGACCTTGCACATCGATCCGATCTTCGTCGGAGCCCATCACCTCTCGCGCTTCGTGTTCGTGACGATCGCGACGCCGGGCATCGTGCATCTGTTCGGACGCACGCAGGACGACGTGGATGATTAGCAGAGCGCGGCTCTTGTAGGGTGGGCAAAGGCGCGTTAGCGCCGTGCCCACCATGTTTCAGCGATGTCACCAAGAATGGTGGGCACGCTTCGCTTTGCCCACCCTACGACAGCTTGCCTAGCGCTTCGCCGTCCGCATAAATCCCCACGCCGCGATCGCAGCCATGAGCAGCGAGATCAGCACGTTGTAGCCGGCGAGCGAGAGGCCGAGGAAGCGCCACTGCACCTCGTCGCAGCGCACCACCTTCACGGTATCGAGCCTTGAAAAGAGATCGCCGGCGTTGCCGAGGTTGACGACGGGACCGGTGCAATCGGTCGGCCCCTTCCAAAACCCCCATTCGACGCCGGAATGGTAGGCGCCGAGACCGGCATTTGCGAGCGTCGCCAGCGCGAGGATCGCGAGCCCGGCCAGCAGCAGCGGCCGCGGGGCG
>NZ_JALBHA010001016.1:0-803 GCF_023006445.1 Bradyrhizobium sp. SHOUNA76 | reverse complement strand
CGGTGTGCTGGGGCTATGCGGCGCCGGCGGCGCTGCGAGCGCTCGGGCCGGACCACGTGTTCGAGCGGATGGACGAGATTGCGGACGCGGTGTGCCCCGGTGCCGTAGGGCGGATTAGCGAAGCGTAATCCGCCGATCGATCGTCGATGCCAGATGGCGGATTACGCTTCGCTAATCCGCCCTACACCGCCCTACTCCGTCCTGCGCAAGAACGCCCCGAACGCGCGCGGGCCGTCGCCGGTCTTGATCTCGCCGATCACCTTCAGATCAGTGGCATCGATGATGCTAAGCGTGTTGCTCTCCCAGCAGGCGACGATGACGCGCTTGCCGTCGGCGGTTGCATTGATGCCTTCGGGATAGTCCCCGACATTGATCCGCTTGATCGGCTTCAGGCTCGCCAGGTCGAACACGCTGACGCTGCCGCCATATTGATCGGTGACGAAGCCGCGGCCCAGCGCCAGCGCCACCGCGTAGGGCCGCATCCCGACCGGCACGCGCCCGATCTCGCGCATCTCCGCGATGTCGATCACGGAGACGTCGTCGGAGCCGACATTGGCGGTATAGGCACGCTTGCCGTCCGCGTCGATGGTGACGCCGAACGGACGGGTGCCGGCCTTGATCGTCGCCTTGCGCTGACGCGTCGTCGTGTCCACCACCGAGACGCTGTCGTCGTCACGGTCCGCCGAGAGCAGCAGCTTGCCATCAGGCGTCACCGCCAGCCCCGAGGGCGAAGCGCCGACCGCGATGCTGGCGGTGACGCTGCGCGAGGCCGTATCGATCACCCGCACCGCCGCGGCATACCA
>NZ_JALBHA010001015.1:0-804 GCF_023006445.1 Bradyrhizobium sp. SHOUNA76 | reverse complement strand
GGCAGCTTGCGCAGCCCGGCGGCGTTCTGCGGCATCGTCGGCATGCGGCCGAGCATCGGCCGCGTCGCGCATACGCCGAAGGCGGGCATCGATCGCAATCTCGGCGTACAGGGCCCGATGGCGCGCAATGTCGAGGATCTCGCGCTGCTGCTCGATGCCATGAGCGGCGACTATGCCGCCGATCCGCTGTCGCTGCCGGCGCCCGCGACCTCGTTCCTGTCGGCGACGCAGTCCGGCAAGAAGCCAAAGCGCATCGCCTATTCGCCCAATCTCGGCATCACGCCTGTCGATCCCGAGGTGAAGGCGATCACGCGGAAGGCGGCGGAACGCTTTGCCGAGGCTGGCGCCATCGTCGAGGAGGCGCATCCGGACTGGCGCGAGGCGCATGAATGCTTCCACGTGCTGCGCGCCTTCGATTTCGCGATCAGCAAGGCGCAATTGCTGAGAACCAAGCGCGATCTGCTCAAGCCCGAGGTGATCTGGAATATCGAGGAAGGTCTCAAGCTCACCGTGGAGCAGCTCGAGCGGGCCGAGGCCCAGCGCGTCGGCATGACCGCGCGGGCCGTCGAGTTCTTCAAGACCTACGACTTGCTGCTGACGCCCACCACGATCGTGCCGCCCTTCCCGATCGAGCACCGCTATGTCACCGAATGCGCTGGCAAGAGATTCGACAATTACGTCGAGTGGCTCGGCATCGTCTACGCCATCACGCTGGCGTGCTGCCCCTCACTGTCGCTGCCCTGCGGCTTCACGGCGTCGGGCCTCCCGGTCGGCGTGCAGGTCGTCGGCGCACCGCGAAGCGAC
>NZ_JALBHA010001014.1:0-812 GCF_023006445.1 Bradyrhizobium sp. SHOUNA76 | reverse complement strand
CCTCACGCCGCAGCCCTGCGGTGCGCCGCCGGCGGCCCGCCGGAAGGCCCACGGTCTTCGGCGACAGCTTTTCGCGGCGCGACCTGAGGAAATCGCCGAATTCGACACGGCGTGGGTCGGCCATTGCTGTCGCTCCCGCGATGGAGGGTTTCTGGAATACTAGGATAATACCAGGCCTTCTTGTCCCTTCCAAGGCGGCGCATATCGGCTTCACCCGACCTTGAGGTGAACTATGAAAGCTGCCCTACTCAAATCGTTCGGCTCGTCCCTGGTGATCGCGAATGCCCCAGACCCGGTGCTCGGCACCGGCGAGGTCATCGTCGATATCGTCGCCACACGCGTGCTGTCCTACATGAACGAGGTTCTTAGCGGCGAGCGCAATTACGCACTCGACCTGCCGATCATCCCGGGCCCTGGCGGCATCGGCCGGGTGCGCGCGATCGGGCCGGACGCGACCAAGCTGGCCGTCGGCGACTGGGTGTTCTGCGATCCGACGGTGCGCTCGCGCGACGACGCCGTCGCGCCCGACATCGCGCTGCAAGGACTGACCGCTGCCGGTGCCGACGGCATGCGCCTGCAACAGCATTTTCGCCACGGCTCGTTTGCCGAGCAGATGCGCGTGCCGACCGAGAACGTCAAACCACTCGGCGCAATCACGTCGGAGCAAGCGACGCAATGGTGTGCCCTTGGGACATTGCTGGTGCCCTACGGCGGCTTCCTCGCTGCGAACCTGCGACCAGGCGAGAGCGTGCTGGTGAGCGGGGCCACCGGAAATTTCGGCAGCGCCGCCGTCTCGGTCGCGCTGGCGATGG
>NZ_JALBHA010001013.1:0-814 GCF_023006445.1 Bradyrhizobium sp. SHOUNA76 | reverse complement strand
GGCGCCGCCCGGACTCGTCGCCGCGATCAGCTTCGCCGGAGGCCGCGGCTCGCGCGACGACGACGACGTCTGCAATCCGGATGGACTGGTGCAGGCCTTCGCCACCTTCGGCAAGACCTCGCGCGTGCCGATGCTGTGGGTCTATGCGACCAACGATTCGTACTTCGGCCCCGACCTCGCGCGCCGCCTCCATGACGGATTTCGCGCCGGTGGCGGCAACGCGACATTCATCGCGGCGCCGGCTTACGGCGACGACGGCCACTACCTCTATTCGGTGGCGGGCCGTCCGCAATGGACGCCCTATGTCGACGCCTTCCTGCGCGAGCGCGCCCTCGCCAGCCGCGACATCCTGAGCCCGCCCGATTCCTTGCCGCCTCCGCGCCAGCTCAACGAGGCCGCGCGGACCGAGTTCGCGCGCTATCTCGCCAGCACGCTGCCGCACAAGGCTTTCGCAGTGTCGCCGAATGGCGGCTACGGCTGGCGCGCGGGACGCATCACGGTGGACGACGCCCAGCGCGACTCGCTGGCCGCCTGCATGAAATGGTCGCCGACCTGCACGCTCTATGCGATCGACGACCACCTGGCCGGCCCCTCGCAACCGACGTCCACCGATCAGAGCGCCCGCGCGCGCTAGTCGCCGCGCGCCGGAGGCCGGTTTGTTAACTCCGGAGCTTTATGGAAGACCCATGCTGTGGGTTCTGGCACGCTTCAATCTCGACGCGACGTGGAGACACGTGGTGCTCGTCCTGCTGCTGTCGGCCCCGATCTGCGCACACGCCGGCGACGGCGACAGGGACGGGCCGCGCGCGCCGTC
>NZ_JALBHA010001012.1:0-817 GCF_023006445.1 Bradyrhizobium sp. SHOUNA76 | reverse complement strand
GGCCTCATCGGAAGCTGCCGGGCCGGTGAGCACGCCGGAGATGGCGGCGGCGACCTCGTCGGAGGCGAGGATGCGCTTGACCAGCGGGCGGATCACCAGGAACAGCACGATCAGGCCGAGCAGCATCATCACGCCGAGCTCGACGAAGTACATGACGTCGTCCTTGGTGAACTGGAGCATGCCGAGCAAGCCGCCGGGTTCGCCGATCGGGGCGGTGGAGGGCGCATCGGCAAAGCGCAGATTGACGACCTCGACCTGGTCGCCGCGCTTCTGGTCGAAGCCGATCGCGGAGCGCACCAGCGTTGCGATGCGGTCGAGCTGCTCCTTGGTGCGGTCCTGATAGGCCAGCTCGCCCTTGTCGTTCTTGGAGTAGATGCCGTCGACCAGCACCGCGACCGAGATGCGGTTGACCCGGCCGGCCTCGGTCACCTCGGTCTTGGTGGTGCGGGAGATCTCGTAATTGTTGGTCTCTTCGGACTTCTTGCTCTGGTCCTTGGCCGCGACGCCGTTGTTCTGCTGGTTGCCGGGCAGCTCGTTGTTGACGGTGACCTGGCCGTTGTTGTCGGCGGTCATGCTCTGCTCTTCGCGGGTCTGGCTCGAGCGCAGCACGCGGCCCTCGGGGTCGAACTTGTCCGAGGTCTGGGTGACCTTGTTGAAGTCGAAATCGGCGGAGAGCTGGACGCGGGCGCGGCCGGAGCCGACCACGGAGGAGACGATGTCCTCGACCTGCTTGCGCATCCGCTTCTCGAAGGAGATGCGGCGCTCCTCGCCGACCGCCTGCTCCGGATCAGCCGCCGCGCCGTCGGCCAGCAGCTGG
>NZ_JALBHA010001011.1:0-821 GCF_023006445.1 Bradyrhizobium sp. SHOUNA76 | reverse complement strand
CGCCTGTTCGGCATCGTCGCCAAGGCGGCGCAATGGTCGATCCTGATCGTCGTCGTGCTCGGTCTCGGCGGCGGCATCTTCGTCGCGCGCCGCGTGCTCCGGCGCATCGACGCCATGACCGGGACCGCGCAGCGCATCATGACCGGCGATCTCAGCGGGCGTCTTCCGGTGGGGCGGAGCGGTGACGAGCTCGACCGCCTCGCCGAAAATCTCAATGCCATGCTGGAGCGGATCGAGGCGCTGATGGCTGGCTTGAAGGAGGTCTCCGACAACATCGCCCACGATCTCAAGACGCCTCTGACGCGCCTGCGCAACCGCGCCGAGGAGGCGCTGGCAAAATCGGGCTGCGAAGCCGATTACCGCGCGGCGCTGGAACGGACCATCGAGGAATCCGACGGTCTGATCCGCACCTTCAACGCGCTGCTGATGATCGCGCGCGCCGAGTCCGGACAGGCGCGCGGCAACATGGATGATTTCGACGCGGCCGAGGTCGCGGGTGGCATCCACGAGCTCTATGAGCCGCTCGCCGAGGACGACGGCATGACGTTGAAGGTCAAGGCCGAGCCGACACCGGTTCACGCCAATCGCGAATTGGTCAGCCAGGCGCTCGCCAATCTGGTCGAGAATGCGATCAAATACGGCAAGCCGGCGGCGCAGACCGGCGGAACTGTGGTCAGCATGGACACAAGGCCGATCACGATCGAGGCAAGGCGCGACGGCGACCAGGTGCTACTCAGCGTCACCGATCGCGGCCCCGGCATCCCCGAGGCCGACCGCAAGCATGCCGTCGAGCGATTCGTGCGGCTGGAAGCCAGTCGCAC
>NZ_JALBHA010001010.1:0-824 GCF_023006445.1 Bradyrhizobium sp. SHOUNA76 | reverse complement strand
CCGCGAGCTGCTCGACCGCGAGGAAGAGCGCGCCAAGGAGCGCGTCGCCGAGCTGGAGCGTCGCCTTGCCCAGTTCGAAGGCGACATCTCGCGCGCCCAGCAGCAGACCATGGACGCCGACGTCGCGCTGCAGCGGCTCGACACCGAAGACGCCGAGTTGAAGGAAGAGATCAAGTCGCGCGTCGAGAAGCGCTCCGGCGTCGACGAGCGTGTCGGCGAAGCCGAGGCGGTGCTGACCGAGACCGAGCAGCAATTCGCCGAGCTCACCACCGCGCTCGCCGACCTCACCGCCAAGCGCAACCAGTTAGAGGCCAACGTCCGGACCCACCGCGACAAGCTCGCCCGGCTCGACCAGGAGATCGCGAACGTCGCCGCGGAAGAGCAGAAGCTTGCCGCTGAGACCGGCGGTTTCGGCGATCTCGACGAGCTGACCGCGACGGTCGAGACCGCGGAGCAGACACTTGCCGCTTCGGAAGCCGCGGCGCAGGCGAGCGAAGCCGCCCATGTCGCCGCTCGCCAGACGCTGGAATCCTCGCGCTCGCCGCTGGTCGAGGCCGACAAGCGCGCGCAGCGGCTCGAAACCGAGGCGCGCACGATCTCCAAGATCCTCAACGGCGAGACCAAGAATCTGTGGCCGCCGATCATCGACGGCATCACCGTCGACAAGGGCTTTGAAAAAGCCATCGGCGCCGCGCTCGGCGACGATCTCGACGCGCCGGTCGATCCGTCGGCGCCGATGCGCTGGACCAATGCCGGCGTCACCGATGGCGATCCCGAGCTGCCCGAGGGCGTCGTGCCTCTCGCAAACCACGTGCAGGCGCCGG
>NZ_JALBHA010000100.1:0-15649 GCF_023006445.1 Bradyrhizobium sp. SHOUNA76 | reverse complement strand
TTGCGACCGTGCCACCGGCCGCCCCACTCAACGCGGCCGCGCCCGGACAGGGCGTGCTGTCGCTGACCGCAAAATACGGCAAGGACTCAGCCCCCATTACCAGCGGCCTGGTCTGGCGCGTGTTTGCCGACCGTCCCGATGAGAACGGCACCTTCAAGCTGATCCGGGAGGACCGCAACGCCACGCCCAACATCGTGCTGCCGCCCGGCAATTACGTCGTGCACGTCGCCTTCGGCCTCGTCAGCGCGGTGCGCACCGTCAGCCTGAAGGCCGAGACCGACCGCGAATCCTTCGTGCTGCCGGCTGGCGGCCTGCGCATCGAAGGCCGGGTCGGCACCAGCCGCATTCCGCAGAACCAGATCTCGTTCGCGATCTACAAGGGCAGCCAGTTCGAATCCGGCGAGCGCGCCTCGCTGGTGCCGAACGTCGCGGCCGGCGACGTCGTGCTGCTGCCGGAGGGCACCTACTACATCATCTCCAACTATGGCGATGCCAATTCGGTGGTGCGCTCCGACATCCGCGTCCAGGTCGGCAAGCTCACCGACGTCACCATCACCCACCGCGCCGCCGTGATCACGCTCAAGCTGGTCAGCGACAGGGGCGGCGAGGCGCTCGCCAACACCGCCTGGTCGGTGCTGACCCCGGGCGGCGACGTCATCAAGGAATCGATCGGCGCCTTCCCGCGCGTGGTGCTCTCCGAAGGCGAGTACCGCGCCATCGCCAAGAACGAGGGCAAGGTCTACGAGCGCGGCTTCAACGTCGTCAACGGCGTCGACGGCGAGGTCGAAGTCGTCGCGCGGTAGGACACGGCCCTCAGTGTCGGCCGCGGCGATACGCCAGACTTTGCGCTTTGCACGAGATAGTTCTCATCTGGCGCACGAACCTGCATCCCCCGTTACCGCTGTCGCCACCATGCGCACCTTTCTCCTTGTGCTCGGCTTTGACGACGTTGTCAGCGCTACCAAACGGTCTCTTGGCGCGGGAAAAACCCCGCTGGCGAGGGCTTATTCCAGGCAATCGGGACTTGGCCACAAGCCGGTGCAAAGATACGTATTTCCGATAATCAAATTCATTCTCTTTCCATCCTGCTGCGTTATATGTCGGGCATCCATCTAACGGAGGAGGCCGGAGCAGGCTTGTGCGTCTGCGAGACCGGCAAGGGGCAGGGGACCAAGCTCGGCGGCATGTTCGAAGTGATCCTCACCAGGCGCAAGCGGTTTGGCTGGCGATGGCAGGTGTGCGACCAGTCCGGCAAGATATTTGCTGATGGCTTCGAGCGCACTCGGCCGTCCGCCAAATATCATGGCGAGCGCGCGTTGTTCTTCCTGTTGTCGCAGGCTTACTTGCGCAACCGCTCCGCGGCGTCCAGCGAGGACTAGCGGCGAGCCCAGCTCCGTAGCCCGGATGGAGCGAAGCGCAATCCGGGACCTTCACGCTTTTGGCCGAGAACCCGGATGTCGCTTCGCTCATCCGGGCTACAAGACCTTGCGTTGCCCGACGGGCAAAACATGCGAGCCCTAGGTCAACGCGCGCAGCGAGAAATATTCCACTTTACCGAAATTCGGAAATGACGTATGTGTCGCGACAACCCGGCCCAAGGAAGAGGGGCGTGTCGCGATCGTCACGAACGCGGGCCGGACGGCGGTGGGCGCTGATTGCATCGGCGCGAAGGTTTTTGCAGGGCGGGCAACCGTGAGCGAAACGCCTCGCGCACACGACCGTTGTGATCGGCGTACGGCAAAATCGTGTGGTCCTGACGCCCGGGGTCTGTGCGTCAAGTCTCTGCGGTGATGTGGCGGCCCGACCGGGCACGCGCATCGATCATCCGCAAGGCGACGGGGGCAATAGTGCATCGCTCCCCGGGGAGAGCACGACATAAGCCGTCAAACCACTGCGCAGGGAAGGCCGGTTGTTTGGCTTCACCTGTATGCCGCTGTGCAGCCTCTTGTAGCGCAACCTTCGCACAGTGGACCGCGGGTGCCAGCCGGCGCCCGGTCTTCCCTGCGCCCTCTTTCAATTGAGGGCGAAGCGATGAAGCAAAGCTCGGGCGAAACAAGCCGCGAGGACGCGAAGGTGTGTCCGGGAGACCTAGGATGGGTAGAGCACTTGCGAAACCCATCATCTTTCAACGCGAAGGAGTGTTGATGGGATTCGCTTCGCTCTACCCATCCTACGAGCTGTCGCGCCACACTCGCTCAGTTACGCGCCGAACGCGACTCTCAAGCCCCGGACGCCGCGCCTCACGGGCGGCGTAGCCCCTCGGGGTAGCAGTCGTAGACCAGCGCCTTGAATGCGGGCGTGATGCGGCCGCGCTCGCTCTGGGTCTGCTGCATCATCACGTAGACCATGTCGAGCTTGGGATCGACGCCGAACAGGGTGCCGCTGCCACTGTCCCACTTCAACTCGCCGAGCGACCCCGGCGGCGGCGGCTTCGCGTTGCCGGGATCGGTGCGAACCGCAAGGCCGTAGCCATAGCCGAAGCCATCACCCGGGAAATAGAAATAGTCGCGTCCGACGCCGGAGCCGGGCCCGATGTGATCCGTCGTCATGGCCTTGAACGCGGCGGGGCTCAGATAGCGCTTGCCCTCGAACTCGCCGCCGTTCAGCAGCATCTGCGAAAAGCGCTGATAATCGGTGATGGTCGAGAGCAGGCCACCGCCGCCGGACTGCCATTCAGGATGGTCGAGGCGGTCGCGTTCGGCCGCGAGCAGGATGAAATCGTTCGGCAATGGCCGCGCCATCCGCGCCAGCTCGTCCTCGGTCGCCAGCGCGAATTTGGTGCTGTTCATGCCGAGCGGATCGAAGATGCGTGCTTTCAGGAATTCGTACAGCGTCTGTCCCGAGATGATCTCGATGACGCTGCCGAGCACGTCGGTGGAATGGCCGTAACGCCACAGCGTTCCCGGCTGCCGCGCCAGCGGCAGCTTGGCGATGCGATCGGCGAATTCCCTGTTGTTGAATTGGCCTTCGAAGATGTTGGCGGCCTTGTAGGCCTGCTCGACCCATTTGCCGCCGATATAGTCGTAGCTGATGCCCGAGGTATGCCGCAGCAGATCCTCGATGTTGACGGGACGGACGGGCGGCACGAGGTCAAGCTCGAGCTTGCCGTCGGGCAGGGTGACCTCGAGACCGACCTTGGTGTCGGCAAACAGGGGCACGTATTTCGACACGGGGTCGGTGAGCGCGAGCTTGCCCTCGTCGATCAGCATCATCGCGCCAAGGCACGTGATCGGCTTGGTCATGGAGTGGATGGCGAAGATCGTATCGGGCGTCATCGTAAGGCCCGTCCTGGTGTCGCGCACGCCGAAGCTCTTCAGGTAGACCGGCTTGCCGTGCTGCTGCACCAGGATCACGGCGCCCGGCAGACGGCCGCCTCCCACCTCGTTGTCGAAGAAGGCTGTGATGCGGTCCAGCCCTTCGGACGAGGGGGCGGGGATGTCGGCGGCCCGGCTTCGCGCCATCGAGCCGGCGAGCAGCGCGGCTCCGACCAGAAAATCACGACGCTTCATCCGGCCTTCCTCCCTCGGCGGGATCAAAGCCGCAAGACGTCGCAGGCGTCAACACAACATCGATTAAAAACGCGTCACGATTTCCGAAAGGAACGGTCGCGGACGGTCTTCGCTGGGCTTGGTCGGCGTGCCGATATGGACGAAGCCGGCAAGCTTTTCGTCCGGCTTGAGGCCGAGTCCGTCGAGCACGTCGCGATCGAAGGAGAACCAGCCGGTCAGCCAGCAGGCGCCATAGCCGAGCGCGGTCGCGGCCGTGACGATGTTCATGGCGCTGGCGCCCGCCGACAATTCCTGCTCGAACGCCGGCACCTTCGGATGCGGCTTGGTGAAGCTGACGATGCCGATCACCAGCGGCGCGTCGGTGAGGCGCTTGCGCTCGATCTCGACGTCGGCCGCGGGCGCGCCGGGATTCTTCCGCACAAAGACCTTGGCGATCACTTCGCCGGCACGCTGGCGGGCATCGCCCTCGAAGATGATGAAGCGCCAGGGCGCGAGCTTGCCGTGGTCGGGCACGCGCGCGCCGATGGTGAGGATCGTCTCGAGCTCGGCCGCCGAAGGGCCGGGCCCGGTCATCTCGCGCGGCTTGACCGAACGGCGGGTCTTCAGGAGTTCAATGGCGTCGGGCACTGCGATATCCTCGTCAAATGGTCGGCGGGCGTGTCATGCCGAGATAAGCATGCACGCCCGCGACCGGAAGCCAATTTAGATCGATTTCAGGGATCAGACGACGCCGCGCGCCCGCTTGACGTCGGGCGGCGTTGCCTCGTCGACCAGCGCGGCGATCGCTTCGGCCGTCGTCATCACCTTCTGGCCGTCGCTGCCGAGGCGGCGGACCGAGACCGAATGCGTCTCGGCCTCCTTCTTGCCGACCACGAGCAGGGCCGGGATCTTGGCCAGCGAGTGCTCGCGGACCTTGTAGTTGATCTTTTCGTTGCGCAGGTCGATCTCGACCCGGAGCCCCGCGCGCCGCGCCTGTTCCATCACCACTTTGGCGTATTCGTCGCCTTCCGAGGTGATGGTCGTGACCACCGCCTGCACCGGCGACAGCCAGAGCGGGAAGTTCCCGGCAAAGTGCTCGATCAGGATGCCGATGTAGCGCTCCATCGAGCCGCAGATCGCCCGGTGCACCATGACAGGCGGTTTCTTGCCGCCGTCATGGTCGATGTAGAACGCGCCGAACCGCTCCGGCAGGTTGAAGTCGACCTGCGTGGTGCCGCACTGCCAGTCGCGGCCGATGGCGTCGCGCAGCACGTATTCGAACTTCGGCCCGTAGAAGGCGCCTTCGCCCGGGTTGATCTCGGTCTTGATGTGATTGTTCTGCGACTGGATCTCGCGCAAAACGGTCGCCATCACGCGCTCGGCGTGATCCCACATCGCGTCCGTGCCGACGCGCTTCTCCGGCCGGGTCGAGAGCTTCACCGTGAGATCGCCGGTGAAGCCGAAATCGGCATAGGTCGACAGGATCAGGTCGTTGATCTTCAGGCATTCCGCGGCGAGCTGGTCCTCGGTGCAGAAGATGTGCGCGTCGTCCTGGGTGAAGCCGCGCACGCGCATCAAGCCGTGCATGGCGCCGGAGGGCTCGTAGCGATGGACCACGCCGAACTCGGCGAGGCGCAGCGGCAGGTCGCGGTAGCTCTTCAGGCCGTGCTTGAAGATCTGGACGTGACCGGGGCAGTTCATCGGCTTGAGCGCAAACCAGCGCTTGTCCTCGGCCTCGTCGCCGGCCGACTGCGCCGCGAACATGTTTTCGCGATACCAGCCCCAATGGCCCGAGGTCTCCCACAGCGCCTTGTCGAGGATCTGCGGCGCGTTGACCTCGCTGTAATCGCCGGTCAGGCGCCGGCGCATATAGGCGATCAGCTGCTGGAAGATGGTCCAGCCCTTCGGGTGCCAGAACACGACGCCCGGACCTTCCTCCTGGAAGTGGAAGAGGTCGAGCTCGCGGCCGAGCTTGCGATGGTCGCGCTTTTCGGCTTCCTCGATCTGCTTGAGGTAAGCGTCGAGGTCTTCCTGCTTGGCGAAGGCCGTGCCGTAGATGCGGGTCAGCATCGGGTTGTTGCTGTCGCCGCGCCAATAGGCGCCGGCCACCTTCATCAGCTTGAAGGCGTTCCCGACCTTGCCGGTCGAGGTCATGTGCGGGCCGCGGCAGAGATCGAACCAGTCGCCCTGGTAGTAGATCTTGATCGGCTCGGTGCCGGGAATGGCGTCGACCAGCTCGACCTTGAACGCCTCGCCCTTGTCGCGGAACACCTGCTTGGTCTTCTCGCGATCCCAGACCTCTTTCGTGAAAGGCTTGTCGCGCGCGATCAGCTCGCGCATTTTCTTTTCGATCGCGCCAAAGTCTTCCGGGGTGAACGGCTCGTTGCGGAAGAAGTCGTAATAGAAGCCGTTCTCGATCACCGGACCGATGGTGACTTGCGTGCCCGGCCACAGCGTCTGCACGGCTTCGGCCAGCACGTGCGCGCAGTCATGGCGGATCAATTCGAGCGCGCGCGGATCGTCGCGGTTGACGAACTCGAGCTTGGCGTCGGCCTCGATGGGGTCGTTGAGGTCGGTGAGCACGCCGTCGAGCGCCATCGCGACCGTGCGCTTGGCCAGCGACGGCGAGATGCCCTTGGCGATGTCGAGGCCGGTGATGCTCTGGTCGTATTGACGCTGGGCGCCGTCCGGGAAGGTGAGGGTAACTTTGGCGGCGGGGGTCACGGGCTTCAGATTGCTGAGGGAATATTGGAAGCCGGATTCGGACTTCGGCTGGTCCTTGGGCTGGTCGGTCATTGCTTTTCTCCTGAGGCTCACTCCTGCGAACGAGCGCAGGTAAGCGGGAACGAGCGATATATCAGGGGATTCGGCCTGCGCAATCCGGCATTTCCAAGAAAATCGGCGCAGAAAGCGGCGCGCGCGAACTATTTCCCGCGGGCCCTTTAACCGGCCGGACGACTGCTCTACATGCATCTGCATGGAAAATGCACGCGTCCGGCGTTTCGCGCCAACCGCCTTGATGCTCGGCAATCTCGTCACCGGCTGCTCGGTGCTGGCGCCGGCGGGCATGCTGCCGGAGCTGGCGAGCGGGCTCGACGTCAGCATTCATGCGGCCGGGCTGCTGATCACCTTCGGCGCGGTGACGCTGTGCATCGGCTCGCCGCTGACGGCTTGGCTGACCAGTCGCATCGATCGGCGGACGTTGCTCACGACGACGCTGGCGGTGCTGGCGCTCGGCAATCTCGCCTCGGCCTTTGCGCCCGACTACGCCAGCCTCCTCGTCATCCGTCTCGTGATGCTCGCGGTCGGCGCGCTCTATACGCCGCAGGCTGCCGGCACGGCGGCGTTGATCGTGCCGGCGAAGCGGCGCGGCAGCACTATCGCCTATATCTTTCTCGGCTGGTCGCTGGCTGCCGCCGTCGGCCTTCCCCTGATCACCTTCATCGCCAGCCGCTATGGCTGGCGCGCGGCCTATGGTGAGATCGGCGGGCTTGGTTGTCTCAGCTTCGTGCTGTTGCTGCTGCGGCTGCCGGCGGGCCTGAAGGGCGCACCGGTGGATTTGAAGACCTGGAGCGAGGTCAGCGGGAACAGGACGATCCTGCTGCTGCTTGCGATCACCATGCTGCAAATGTCGGGGCAGTTCGTCGTCTTCACCTTCATGGGCCCGCTGCTCAACAAGCTCACCGGCGCCGGCCCCGATGCGATCGGCATGGTGTTCGCGCTCTACGGCGTTTGCGGCTTCCTCGGCGTCGTCTTCGCCACCCGCATCGTCGACACCTGGGGTCCTTATCGCACCTCGCTGCTGTTCACCTGCCTGCTGCTTGCGGGGATAACGGGCTGGGCGCTCGGTGCGGGCACGCTTGTGTTCATGACGGCCGGGGTTGCTATCTGGGGCCTCGGCTTTGCCTCGACCAATTCGATGCAGCAGGTGCGGCTGGTCGCGGCCGCGCCGGGGCTGGCGTCGGCGACCGTCGCACTCAACACCTCCGTGCTCTATATCGGTCAGGCGGTCGGCTCCGCGCTCGGCGGGCTGCTGTTCGCCCGCGAGCTCCTGCATACGCTCGGCTTCGTCGCGGTTGGTTTCGTCATGCTGGCGCTGATCCTGGTGGTCCTGACCCGGCCCCGGCCCGCTGCCGCCACGGCCTGAATCCCGCGTTTTCGTGTGCGCAAGGTGCTTGGCAAACCGCGCGCGGGAGCGCTAGAAGGCGAGGCATGGGGACCAAAGAGAGTTGACTGAGATGAGGATGATTCTGGCGGTTGCCGCGGTGCTCTATTCAGCCTCCGCGTTCGCGCAAGCCGACAAGCCACCGATGGTCGGGGACAAGCCGCTGGTGCAGGTCAAGCCCAAAGGCACCAAGGAGGCGGCGGCGAAGCCGGCCGCTGCGCCGAAGGGCAAGCCGCAGTCGGTCGCCGCGCGGCTGCAGGCCTGCCTCGAGATCGACGACGGTACCAAGGACCGCCTCAATTGCTACGACGCGGTGATGCCGCCGGCTCCGAAGCCGAAGCCGGCGAAGGCCAAGGGCTACGCCGATTGCCGGTTCTTCAAGGAAGAGGACGAGCGGCTGACCTGCTACAACGGCTTCGCCGAGAGCATTCCGAAGCTGCCCAAAAACTGAACCCAAGAACTGAGGTCAAGAAACCTGAGGCCGAGTCTCGAGGAAATCCTGAGACCAAGAGCTTGAGGTTCAGGAGCCGGACAGTTAGTCGCTGATCCGGCTCAGCACGGCCCTGAAGGCCACGCCCGGCAATTGCAGTGCGGTGCCTTCGAATTCCGCGGTGTCGCCATCCTCCCGGCCCGCGAGCGTCAGCGTGATCCGGTCGATGCCGAACAGCGCCTTGAAGGAGGGATCGTCATTGTAGCGCTCGGTCGAGATCTTGACCGTGATGCTGTCGCAATCGCCCGTGTAGGTGCCGATGAAGGCGAAGGCGGAATTGCCCCCGCGCATCTTGCCGTTGGTCACATTGACGACGCCGCAGCGGTTCCGTGAACCGTGTGGAAGTCGACCTTGTACAATCCCTGACGCACTGCCTGTCGTCGCAATTCCAAACGCAACTCGGCCGGCAAATTAGGATCGTTGCCAGCCGAAGCAATCCGGTGGCTTCCGGGGATGTCCGCCATCAACATCACATTTTGATCAAGTCCTGAGAAAATTGCAGGCAGCGCAGTCGGATACCGGCCGGCGCAATCGGAGCTAACGGCTCGACGCGGATGGATTGGTGGAGGCGACGCGCGTCAGCGCCAGCGACGGCGTCGCCGACATCTTCACCAGCACGTCCTTGAGCGGATCCCGCGTCCAGGCGCGGGTGACATAGTCGCGATGGGTGATGCCGTCGCCGGTCTCGACGAACACCACGCTGCCGGGACGGAGCGGTCCATCCATGTCCTCGGCGACGGTGATGCCCTTCTGGCGGAGCATGCTCATCAGCTCGCGGTCGCGCCGCGCGGTGTAACGGGTATAGGCGCTGACGAAGAAGCCGGTACGGTGGCTCTCGATCCAGGATGCGAACTTGTCCATTTCGCCATAGACGGCGTCGAGCAGCACGACGCCGCGGACGCGGTCGCTGATGCCGCCGACCTCCAGGCTCCAGGCCGTCGGCAGGAAGCCGCCGCTATAGCCGACGATCACGATCGGCATGTTGGCGAAGGCGCGTGCGCTATTGGGATCGCCGGTGACGCGGGCAAGGTGGTCGGCCGATTCCGCCATGAAGCGCTTGAAGCCGCCCGGTTGCCAGAACTTGCCGGCGCTGGAATCGGCGGCATCGACCGCCATCTGTGGGGCAAGCAGCACGGCATTGGCGCCGGAATCGGTGATCTGCTTGGGCACGAGCTGGCGATCACGCACGTCGCGCTCGAGCGTTGCGCCATTGCCGTGGAAGAACACCACGATCACGCCCGGCTTGCGCACGTCGAAATGCTCGGGCACGTGCATCAGCACGCGGCTGTCATTGTAGGTCTCGTCCTGCCAGAACACGCGACCGGAATAGCTGCGATGGCCACGGCGATCGCCCTTGGAGATGTTGAGGAAGGGCGCGTCGGAGGCGGGGTTGTTGCCGAAATAGGGAAAGGCCGACGACTTCATGCTGACGAGGGTCGTCAGGTCGTCGCGGGCCGGACGCTTGTAGGGGATCTGGGGCTCGAGCGAAGCGACCTTGTAGGGGGCCTGCTCGGGCGGCTGTTGCTGCACGGCGCGCTTGGGCGAGAAGTCCGACATCTGCCGTTGCAGGAGACTTTCGCTGGCCGAGGGGAAGCGCTCCCTGAATTGCGGGGCAGGGAAGCGATCCTCGAACGTGTCGCCGCTTGCGACTTGCTGATTGGTTTTCGCGACGACCTGATTGACCACTTGGACATTGGCCTGCGAGTTCGCCGCGAGCGCTGCCGGGTTCGGCGCCTTGCCGCATTGAACCAGCGTCAACGACAGCGGCACCAAGGCTGAGGTCAGGCCGATCCTGAGCGCACGACCGCGCCGACCGGACGGCGTCCGATCGGCACGACTGTCAGCTCTCATTTTCGGAACGGCCCCGACCATCCACCCATGACCCCAAGCAACGAACCCAAGTCACGAACCCAAGTCACGAACCATCGGCAATCTTGAGACAATTGAGCCGATTGGCGTTTAGGCGACGTTAAGCGTCCGGAGAAACTTCCCCACATCCGGAACGCTCAAAAGGACCACGTAATCGTGTCCTGATTGTGGGGGAGGGGAACGGGGTTTCCCGGGGCGTACGCAGCATTTTCGCCGGGGTGTAGGAATTGCGGTGCTCAAATACCCGTTGCAGTCGCCTCATTTAACCCTTGTTAACTCTGCTTGAATTGACTGGGCCAAACTGCACGATGCGCCCGCAAGGCAAGACGCCTGAGGTTAAGGACCCCGATGACGGCATCAGATGCGGGAACCGCACCCTGGACTGGCCGGCTGCCCGGAAGCGGGACCGGGGTCTCGGCTCTGGTTGCAACCGCCATCGTCGTGGCCGACATGATCGGGGTCGGTGTCTTCACCAGCCTCGGCTTCCAGGTCAAGGATATCCCCTCCGGCTTCTCGATCCTGCTGCTGTGGACCGTCGGCGGCATCGTCGCGCTGTGCGGGGTGTTCGCCTACAGCGAGCTCGGGGCGATGTTTCCGCGCTCGAGCGGCGAGTACAATTTCCTGGGGCGTGCCTATCATCCGGCTTTCGGCTTTCTCGCCGGCTGGGTCTCGGCCACGGTGGGTTTTGCCGCGCCGGTCGCGCTCGCGGCGATGGCGTTCGGCGAATACGCCAAATCGGTCGTGCCCGATCTGCCGCCGATCCCGCTCGCGATTGCCGTGGTGTGGCTCGTCTCGCTCGTGCAACTGACCGGCGTCAGGCACTCCTCGACCTTCCAGCTGATCTCGACGATCATCAAGGTCGTGCTGATCGTGGCCTTCCTGGTCGCCGGCTTCGTCATCGCTGCCCCGCAACCGATCACATTCATGCCGCAGCCGGGCGATCTCGCCCACATCGTCAGCGCGCCCTTCGCGATCGGGCTCGTCTTCGTGATGTACTCGTTCTCGGGCTGGAATGCCGCGACCTACATCATCGGTGAGATGAACACGCCGCAGCGGAGCCTGCCGCGCGCGCTGCTGGTGGGCACGCTGATCGTGCTCGTGCTGTATGTCGCGCTGAACGCGGTGTTCCTCTACTCCACGCCGGTCGGTGCGCTCGCCGGCCAGCTCGACGTCGCCAGTGTCGCCGGCAGCGCCATCTTCGGCAGCCTCGGCGGCCGGATCGTCGGCGCGATGATCTGCGTCGGCCTGATCTCCTCGATCTCCGCGATGATGTGGATCGGCCCGCGCGTGATGATGACGATGGGGGAGGACATCCCCGCCTTACGCGTCTTCTCGAAGCGATCGGCGAGCGGCGCGCCGGCCTATGCCATCCTGTTTCAGCTCGTCGTCGCCAATCTGCTGTTGTTCACGCGCAGCTTCGAGGCGGTGCTCGACTTCATCCAGTTCGCACTCTTGTTTTGCTCGTTCTTCACGGTCGCCGGCGTCATCAAGCTGCGCATCACCGATCCCGATTTGCCGAGGCCCTATCGCGCCTGGGGATACCCGTTCACGCCGCTCGTTTTCCTGCTCGTGACCGCGTTCATGATGTACTACCTGTTGACCGAGCGGCCGGTGCAGTCGCTCTCGGGGATGCTCGTCATGCTCTCGGGCCTGTTGATTTATGCTGTTTTCCGCAGGCGGCCGGTCGCCGCTGGCAATTCATCACATCGCGAATAGACATGTTTCGCCCCCTCAGAATTGCGGCCGCCGCTCTTGCACTGCTGGCTGCGGCCGTCTCGTCCGCCAACGCCGCGGACGTCACCTTCGATGACACCGCGCGCTTCCTTGCGGGCATGCAGCCCTCGGCGGACTCGCCGCTGGTGCCGCTGACCAAGGATCCGGGCTGGCAGCGCCATGCAAAGTTCTTCGACGGCGCCTTCGCCCAGCTCGAACAGCGCCAGCTCTCGAAGATCCGCAATTGGGCCGACGTCAATCTCGCCGCGCCCCGGCCGACCATGTTCTACCTGTTCAGCGGGCCCGATTTCCTCTACGCCAACACCTTCTATTCCAAGGCCAGCACCTATGTGCTCGGCGCGCTGGAGCCGGTCGGCGCCGTGCCCGATTTGACGCGGCTGCCGCGCGGCTCGGTGGGCGCGGCGCTCTACAATGTCGAGCGTTCGCTCGGCTCGATCCTGAGCTTCTCGTTCTTCATCACCAAACAGATGAAGGTCGACCTGCACGCCAACCAGGTCAACGGCACGTTGCCGATCCTCTATGTCTTCCTCGCCCGTTCCGGCAAGACCATCCGCAACGTCGAGATGCTCGCGCTCGACGATAAGGGCGGGGTGCATGTCGGCGACGACAATCCGGGACGGAACGCGACGCGCGGCGTCCGCATCACCTTTGCAGGCCCCGACGGCGAGACGCGCACCCTGTATTATTTTTCGACCGATCTTTCCAATTCCGGCGCGCGCGCCACGGGTTTCCTGAAATTCTGCGAGACGCTTGGCCCCGGCAACAGCCTGCTCAAGAGCGCGTCCTATTTGTTGCATTCCGGCAACTTCACCGTCGTGCGCGATTGGCTGCTCGCCAACAGTGCCACCATCATCCAGGACGATTCCGGCATTCCGCTTGCGAACTACAGCGCGCGGCAATGGCGGTTCTTCCCGTTCGGCCGCTATCTCGGGCCAATCGACGAATTCCCCGGCCGCTCCCAGGCGCGCTACGCCGAGTTGTTCACACGTGCCCAGCCGATCGATTTTGGCGTCGGCTATCGCTGGCGGATGCACGAGTCGAATCTGCTGCTGGCGGTGAGGGTGCCGGGCACCGAAACGGCACCGGGCGGGGAGGCGACCTCGTCGGCGGAGCCGGCGCCAAAGCCGCCGCGTCCAAAGCGACTGCGTCCACCCGAGCCGGTCCCGCCACCGCCCGGGCGCTTCTACTGGCTCCGCTGATTACCAATGCACGCTCTGGCTCGGCACGATGAACGCCGTCGTGCTCGGCGGCGTCGCAAGGCTCGATGCCAGGTACCAGCCCGAGCCGAGCACGAGCGCCAGCAAGGCGACGATCGCGAGCAGATCCATGGTTCTGGGGTCGTGGTGCCGCCTGGAGCCGGGGGTGGGCTCGAGTCTGAAGTGAAGATGAGGGCTGATTTTCCAGCGCATTGTTGTTTCCTCCCGGGGGAGCATCAAAACAACGCGGGACGGAAGTCCAAGGTTCCGCTCAGGCCATCGATGCGCAAGGCATCGCAGCAATCTCACGATGCATTGACGCCGCGCCAGCGGGCATAGCGCCATGGCAGATACCAGCGCGCGCGTTGCGGCGCGGTGAGCGGCACATTGTCGATGCCCGACGTGCCAAACGGATTGCAGCGGAGCAGGCGCGCGAGCGTCATCCATCCGCCGGCCCAGAGCCCGAACCGTTCGATCGCCTCGTCGCCATAGGCCGAGCAGGTCGGCAGGTGCCGGCAATTGTAGCCGACCAGGGGCGACAGCGTATGCCGATAGAGCCAGATCAGCGCACGGCCAAATCTGCGCGGGAGTCGAAGCGCCCCTTCGACCGGACTGGAACAATGCCCGCAGGCTGAATGCTTCATGTGCGCTGTGCTGCCACGTTAGGCGACGTATTGCACGGTTCCGGCGCAGGGAACTGTAAGCTGTTGTTTCTGCGCCATATTTTACATGCTTTTTGGGAGCAGTGCAGCAAGTGCCTGTGGACGATCTGTATTCCCCCGGATACCATTTTTGTGACGCCCACGTGTAGAATCATACACGTGTATGATGGACTCAGTGGGCGCTACCGGGGATTGTTACGGACCTTTGGGGCTTGGGGAAGGAACCAGATTGAGACTTCTGAACTCCCTTGATCTTCGCGGCTGGTTGCTGGTGGGAACCGCCGTATGTGGAGTCGTGCTGGCTGGCGCCGTCGCGACACTCGGGTCGTCGGCCCGCGCCGGGGCTGCTCTCGAAGAGCGCAAGCTGCCGATGAAGTTCAACTGGATCGCCTGCGAGCCAAACTGCCGCGGCTGGGTCAGCGCAGTAGGCATCATCACCGCCGATACACCGAAGGATTTCGAAGAGTTTTCCCGTGGTCGCCAGCTCGGCGGTGCTACCGTGGTGCTCGATTCCAGCGGCGGTTCCGTCAATGACGCGATCACGCTTGGCCGACGCTTCCGCAATCTCGGGTTCTTGACCACGGTCGGCGTAAGCCTTCGCGGCGGGCAGTCGGCTCGTCCGGCGGTCGCGCCTGAGGCCTATTGCGAATCCATGTGCGTGTTCCTGCTGCTGGCCGGCAAGAAGCGTTACGTGCCGGAAGCCGCCCATGTCCGCGTCCACCAGATCTGGATGGGCGACCGCGCCGATGATGCCAAAGCGGCGAGTTATAGCGCGCAGGACCTGATGATCGTGGAACGCGACATCGGCCGGCTCGCCAAATACACCTTCGACATGGGCGGAGCGGGCGACCTGCTGTCGCTCGCGCTCAGCGTTCCACCCTGGGAAGATCTGCATGAGCTGGACGCCGGCGAGCTCAAGCTCACCAATCTCGTGACGACAGATCTCGTTGCCGACGTGCTGCCGCACGTGGACATCTCCGCGCCGGCGATGGCGGAGCTTGCCCCGAAGACGCAGGCCAGGTTCGGCGTGGAACCGGAGCAGCCTGCCAAGTCGACCAAGACGGCGGAAGCCATCGTGCCGACCGGCGGTGTGGCCGCGCCGGCCCCGGCGGCGCCGAAGTAAACTCTTCAATCTTGGCAGTCAGGCGCGCGTAGCGCGAACTAGGGTGCGCAATTGCGCACCTGAGAATCTCGACCGCGATCCGGATCCCCGGGTTCGATGCTGTGCATCGCCCCGGAACGACGGGAGAGGTCTCAGCCCTGCGCCACAGCCGGTTGCTTGGCTTTGGCTTCGATCTGGCCGATGGCGTCAACCACGGCATCGAAGGTCAGAAGCGTCGAGGCATGGCGCGCCTTGTAGTCGCGGACCGGCTCGAGGAACTTGATCTCCTCCCATTTGCCTTCAGGAGGCGCACCGTTCTCCTTCAGCATCTTGCGAACAGTTTCGCGTAACTCACGGAGTTCGCTCGCAGTCGAGCCGACGATACGACTTGCCATGATGGATGAGGAGGCCTGGCCGAGGGCGCAGGCCTTCACGTCATGAGCGAAGTCGGTGACGGTGTCTCCGGTCATCTTGAGATCGATCTTGACGGTCGAACCGCACAGCTTGGAGTGGGCGGTGGCGGAGGCATCGGGGTCCGATAGCCGTCCGAGGCGCGGAATATTCCCGGCCAATTCGATGATCCGCTTGTTGTAGATGTCGTTCAGCATGTGATGGAGTCCAGCACTTCCGCACCCGATCGGCCTTGGCGGGCGGCGTCCACGGCCCTATATAGGGTCGGAACTGGCGGAAAAACAGTCCAGCAGCGCGCCGGCGGCGATTTCCAACTGTGCGGCCGGCATTGCAGCTTGCGGACCCTTTGCGCCAAAACTGTTCTCTTCAGGCGTCCGGCGGCTTGGCCGCCCCGTCTGCCGGTGACACTCCGGCCGCGAGGCCGTCGAACGGAGTCGATATGGACGCTACAATCAAATCCATCCGCCCGGGCAAGCCCTCCGACCGGCAGCCCGAGAGCCGCCCGGCCGAGCTTGATCCTGCCGAATTCCTC
>NZ_JALBHA010001009.1:0-831 GCF_023006445.1 Bradyrhizobium sp. SHOUNA76 | reverse complement strand
CCGGCTGGCTGGCGGGCGAGACGTTGCGCCAGCGCGAGCGCCTCGGCATCGAGCTTGTCGAGCGGCACCACACGATTGGCGAGGCCCCATTCCAGCGCCGACTTGGCGGGAACGGTCTCGCCGAGCGCGAACATCTCATAAGCGCGGGCATGGCCGATGCGCGCCGGCATCAGCAGGCTGGAGGCGGCTTCCGGCACCAGCGCGAGGCTGACGAAAGGCGTCGACAATTGCGCGTTGTCGGCGAGCACGACGAGATCGCAATGCAGCAGCATCGTGGTGCCGACACCGACGGCGCGGCCTTGCACCGCGGCGACCAGCGGCTTTGTGCAGCGTGCCAGCGACTGGATGAAGCGCCATACGTTGCGGCTGCCTTCGGACTTGCCGGTTGCGACCGCGGCAAATTCGCCGACGTCGTTGCCGGCGGTGAACATGTCGCCCTCGCCGCGGATCAGGATCACGCGGGCCGACGGATCGAACTCGGCGGATTCGATTGCGTCGGCGAGCTTGCCGTACATCGCATCGGTCAGCGCGTTCTTCTTGTCGGGACGCGCCAGTGTGAGGGTGAGAATTCCACCGTTGTTCTCGATCCGGACATGCTCGGTCATCGGTCTCTCCTTTTAGTCGTCTGAACTTCTCGGAAACTTGTCTTGAATGCTCGCCAGCCAGCGCGCGACGATGTCGATCTCCGCAGCTGTAAATCCGTCCGTCAGCGCCGCATTGACCTCGGCAGCGCTGGCCTTCGCCTGCGCCAACGCGGTCCGTCCCTTCGGCGTCAGCCAGATCCGCCAGGCGCGTCCGTCCTCGCGATCGGGCCGCCGCTCGATCAGCTTC
>NZ_JALBHA010001008.1:0-831 GCF_023006445.1 Bradyrhizobium sp. SHOUNA76 | reverse complement strand
GGCTCGGCCGTCACCTCCGGCTCTACGCGGAGGACCGCGAGCACCGGCTCGGCAGGCTCGGACGCCTGCGCGAACCTCTGCTCCTGCGGGCCGTTCCGCCAGGAGGGGTTGTTGGCATACTGCTCATGGCTCGCCCGCAGCAGCGCGGCGACGCCCAGGCCGAACACCAGGATAGAGGTTGACAGCAGGATCGCGGCAAACAGGAAGCGAAAGCCGGGAAGCATCGAGCGATTGCGAATTTCCGCCCCGGCGGCGAAGTGGCCAGGGCCCATGAGCCATCTGAAACGCGGTGACGGTACTGCTTGCCGCGTTCGCCACGCGGAGTTGGAGCTCAAAGCGGTGGCGAATCAGGCTGATTCGAACATACCGCAACGATTCCGCCCCGTTCCCTTAAATTCGGGCCCATGACTCCGGCAATCCACGGCCTGATGCGATTTCCGCCCCGTGATGCAACGGGGCAACGGTAGTCTTGCGGATCACAAATCGGCAATCCGGCGCAAATAAGCCTGATATGTCTTGAATGTGCCGCTATCTTCGGCCATCTGGCCGTTAACGGTCCGATCGGGCTTGGGGACTATACAAGAGCGATGATGATCAAACATTTTCTGACGATATGCGCTGCCGCAACAGTCGCTGCGGCGGGAACCTCGCTCGCGCAGGCTCAGAGCTATCCGGTCCAGCAGGCGCCGAGCTATGGCGCCCCGGCTGAATATCGGCCCGGCGACCGCACACCGAATTTCGACGCGCTGGAAGATGACGACGACGCGATGCCGCAGGCATCGTTGCCGCCGCCCGGCCCGGCCGATGATCCGCGCTATGGCCGCCCGGTCG
>NZ_JALBHA010001007.1:0-842 GCF_023006445.1 Bradyrhizobium sp. SHOUNA76 | reverse complement strand
ATCGAGATTCAGGTGCTGGGCGACAAGCACGGCAACGTGATCTATCTCGGCGAACGCGAATGCTCGATCCAGCGCCGCAACCAGAAGGTCATCGAGGAGGCGCCTTCGCCGTTGCTCGACGAGGCCACCCGTCGCAAGATGGGCGAGCAGGCGGTCGCGCTGGCGAAAGCCGTGAATTACGACTCCGCCGGCACCGTCGAGTTCGTCGCAGGGCAAGACAAGAGCTTCTACTTCCTGGAGATGAACACGCGCCTCCAGGTAGAGCATCCCGTCACCGAGCTCGTCACCGGCATCGACCTCGTGGAGCAGATGATCCGCGTTGCCGCCGGCGAGAAGCTCGCGCTGGCGCAGAAGGACGTCACGCTGACGGGTTGGGCGGTGGAGTCGCGCCTCTATGCCGAGGATCCGTTCCGCAACTTTCTGCCGTCGATCGGGCGTCTGGTAAAATATCGTCCGCCGGCGGAAGCCAGCCAGGACGGTATCACCATCCGCAACGACACCGGCGTGCAGGAGGGCGGCGAGATCTCGATCCATTACGATCCGATGATCGCCAAGCTGGTCACGCATGCGCCCTCGCGCGCGGCTGCGATCGAGGCGCAGGCTACTGCGCTGGATTCGTTTTATGTCGACGGTATCAGGCACAACATCCCGTTCCTGTCGGCGCTGATGCATCATCCGCGCTGGCGTGAGGGCCGGCTCTCCACCGGATTCATCGCCGAGGAATTCCCCAAAGGCTTTGCGGTGCGCGTGCCCGAAGGCGAGGTCGCGCGGCGGATCGCCGCGGTTGGCGCCGCCATCGATCACGTGCTCGGGGAGCGCAAGCGGCAGATCTCGGGCCAGTT
>NZ_JALBHA010001006.1:0-844 GCF_023006445.1 Bradyrhizobium sp. SHOUNA76 | reverse complement strand
CGGAAACGCGGCGCGGCCCGTCATCTGCACGCGGCCTTCGGTGTTGACGTAAATCGCGGACTTCTCGGTGTAAGCCGCCGCCGGCAGGATGACGTCGGCGCGGTGCGCGCCGCGGTCGCCATGGGTGCCGATGTAAACGACGAAGGTGCCGTCAGGCGCGTTGATCTCGTCGGCGCCGAGCAGGAACAGCAGGTCGAGTGTGCCGAACGTCGTCATCTGCGCGGCGTTGAGCCCGCCACCGGTTGCGGAGAAGCCGATATCGAGCGCACCGACGCGCGAGGCGGTCTCATGCAGCACGCCAAAGCCGTTCCAGCCATCCTTGAGTGCGCCGACATCGAGCGCCAGCTTCGCAGCGGCCGCGAGAATAGCCGCGCCGTCGTGGCGCGAGGCCGCGCCTCCGCCGACCAGGATGATGGGATTCTTGGCGTTCTTCAGCACGTCCATGAAGGAGTGCCTGCCGGCCGCGAGCTCACTGAGGGTCTCGGTGCCCGCGCCGAGGTGATCGTAATCGTAGGTCAGATCGACCTTGGCGCCGATCACGCCGATCTTGAAGCCGCCGGCGCGCCAGCGCTTGCGGATTCGGGCGTTGAATACGGCCGCCTCTTTCCGCGGATTGGCGCCGATGATGAGCAGCGCATCCGCCTGCTCCACGCCTGCCAGCGTCGGGTTAAAGATGTAGGAGCCGCGGCCGAGCGCGGGGTCGAAGGCATCGCCGCCCTGCACCGCCAGATTCGCCGAGCCGTACTTCGCGAGCAGATCCTTCAGCGCGAACATCTCTTCGACGCCGGCCAGATCGCCGGCGATCGCGCCGATGCGCTTGCCGTCGGTACGCGCCGCCTTGGCC
>NZ_JALBHA010001005.1:0-844 GCF_023006445.1 Bradyrhizobium sp. SHOUNA76 | reverse complement strand
GAGAACGTCGCCATTGGCGACGTTCTCGCCGGGGCCGGTGCCCTCGATCAGGCCGCCGATGCCGATGCCGCCGAGGATCGCCGAGCGCAGGCGCTGCGGCTCGTTGAGGGATAGCCACGCCGCCATCCGTCCGCCCATCGAATAGCCCATGATGTCGGCCTGCGGGATGGCGAGATGATCCATCAGTGCGAGCACGTCGCCGGCCATCACGGGAATCGAATATTGCGCGGGCTCGTAGAGCTTTGCGCTTTCGCCGTGGCCACGATTGTCGAGCGCGATGATACGGCGGCCGTTCTTGCGCAGCTCCGAAACCCAGGTCGGATAGACCCAGTTCACGTTCTTGCTCGAGGCAAAGCCGTGCACCAGGATGATCGGATCGCCCTCGCCTTCATCGAGATAGGCAATTTCAACGGCGCCGTTGTGAAAGCTCGGCATCATCAGTTCCGTGAGGTCTTGAGGGGGAATGGTTGATCTTAGAGCACGATCCGGAAAACCGTGCAGCAGTTTTCCGGCAACATCATGCTCAAACAATAACCTCAGGCGCGATGGCAATCGCGCTTCAGGCCGTGACGGCAGCGTCCGCCAGAGCGGCTTCGGCTGCGATCTGAGCCCGGCGAAGCCGCCGCGCCCGCCTGCGATCGCACCAGGCCTGGGTGAGGCGCTCGGTCGTCGCCTTGATGGAGGAGAGAAGGCCGAACAGCGTCAGTGCCGCACTGAGCAGCCAAAGCGCCAGATCGAACGCACCGCCGATCAGCAGCAGCGCGCCGCGGCCGAGCAGCTTCATGATCGCGCGCGTCTTGCCGCCTTGCGCTTCTGCAAGCCGAGCGGCGCGCGCGACGTCCTT
>NZ_JALBHA010001004.1:0-845 GCF_023006445.1 Bradyrhizobium sp. SHOUNA76 | reverse complement strand
GGCCAGGTCTCGGGCGAGGTGATCCTGGACGCGACCACCGGCGCGCCGAGCTTTGCCATGCATTCCGATCTCGTCGGCGTGCGCGCGCTGCCGCTGCTTCAGGGCCTTGCCGAATTCGACCGCATCGACGGCAAGCTGCAGGCCAAGCTCGCCTTGCGCAGCGCCGGCACCAGCCAGCGCGCGCTGATGGCGAACATGCAGGGCACGGCCTTCGTCAATTTCCAGGACGGCGCCATCCGCGGCATCAACGTCGCGCAGATGATCCGCTCGCTGACATCGGGCACGCTGACCGGCTGGCAGGACAACCAGAGTCCCAGCCAGGAGCAGAGCACGGATTTGTCGCAGCTCTCGGCCTCGTTCCGCATCGACAAGGGTCAGGCGGTGACGACCGATCTCAATCTGATCGGGCCGCTGGTCCGCGTCACCGGCGCCGGCACCATCGCGCTCGACACCAAGATGATGGGCTTTCGCGTCGAGCCGAAGCTGGTGATGACGACCGAAGGCCAGGGCCGCGCCAATGAGCCGGTCGGCTTCGGCATTCCCGTGATGATCCAGGGCAGCTGGTCGCAGCCTCGGATCTATCCTGATATGGCCGGCATGCTGGACAATCCGGATGCCGCCTATGCCAAGCTGCGCGAGATGGGCAAGGGCCTGTTCGGCCCTGACGGCGCCGGGCTCGGCAACATTCTGGGCAGCCTCGGTCTCGGCGGCACCGCCACACCGCCCGGCGGCAATGCGGCCGGCAATACGAATCCGCAAACCCAGCAGCCGGGCCAGAACAATCTGCTCGGCGGCGGGCTCGGGGAGGCGATCGGCAATCTGATCCAGCAGGGGCTTTCCAATTG
>NZ_JALBHA010001003.1:0-846 GCF_023006445.1 Bradyrhizobium sp. SHOUNA76 | reverse complement strand
GGCGTCGGTGCGCCCGGTGTCGGCGTGCGCGCGGGAACACCGATGAATCGCGGCGGCCCGGTCAATCGCGTCGGCGTGCGCTGATATTTCCATTCGATTGAGTTGATTGCATCGCTTCGGGCCCAGGGCGCCCTGCGGACGACCCCCCCGTGCTCCGCCGGCAAAATCACCCGGCCCGTTCCCTCTCTCCGTGCGTCCCACACGTTCGGAGAGGGGGCTTTTCAGCCCGCGGCCGCGTCGCTGTCGGGAAAACACTGCGGCAATTGCAGCCGCACGCGCGTCCCGGAGGCATCGGAACTCAGATCGAGCATCGCGCCGCAGCGCGCGGCGCGGCTTCTCATGTTGCGCAAGCCGCGCGCGGTCTGGCCCGTGCGCGCGGCCTCGCTATTATCGCTCACCGCAAAGCCATGGCCGTCGTCGGTCACGCTGATCACGCCGTACGGCCCCCGGTCCCCGTCCAGCGTGTCGATGGTGACCGCGATGCGGCGGGCCTGTGCGTGCTTGACCGCATTGGTCACGGCCTCGTCGAGGATGCGCACGATCTGGATGACGTGCCATGGCCTGAGCTCGGGATGCAGCGGCAGGCCCTGCGGCGTCGCCACGCGCCAGTCGAGCGTGATGTCGTGCGGCCGCAATTGCGCGCTCGCGCGTTCGCGCCAGGAGCCGAGGGCAAGCATCAGGTCGCCGCCGATGTCGTCCATGGAATCGATGACGAGACGCAGATCCTTCAGCGCGGCACGGGCGGCGTCGGTGATGGTCGCGCCCTCATGGCCACGCTCGGAGAGCGCGACGATGCTGACGAGCTGGCCGCCGAGGCCGTCATGCAGGTCACGCATCAGGCGCGTG
>NZ_JALBHA010001002.1:0-852 GCF_023006445.1 Bradyrhizobium sp. SHOUNA76 | reverse complement strand
ATTCCCGTGGTTGCCTTGCCCGGCTCGCCCGATCAGGCGCTTGCGGTCTGGCTCGCGCTCGTGCTGCCGCTCGTCGACCATTTGTCCGCGCGCCGGCCGCGCCGACAGACGGTCCTGCCGCTTGCGCGCAAAATCGCCTCCAGTGTCGGCATCGCCGAAATGGCTCTGCTGTCTCTGGAACATCGTGTGTGGATGCCGCTTGCCGTGGGCGAATGGCCGCTCCAGGCGATTGCCCGTGCCGATGCATGGCTGCTCATCCCCGCCAGCCATGAGGGATTTGCGGCGGGCACGTCGGTCGATGCCTATCTGATGTGGGCATGATATGGGTTCCGGCATGACGATGATTCCGCGATCGCAAGAGCGCAGCGCGCTCGAACAGGAGCAGTTCCTCAAGGTCCTGTCGCGGGAGGAAGCGCTGGCACGCTTCGAGGCGGCGCTGTTCCCGCGCCCGATTCCGAGCGAGGTGCGCAAGCTCGCCGATGCACTCGGTGCGGCGCTCGCCGAAGACGTCACGGCGCCGATCGATGTTCCCCCATTTGACCGCTCCAATGTCGACGGCTTCGCCGTGCGTTCGGCGGATGTCGTCGCGGCGGGCGAAGGCAAGCCTGTTCGCCTTGGGCTGAACGGCGAAACCATTCATTGCGGCACCGCGCCAGCGCTGCAAGTGGCCGCTGGAACCGCAACGCCGATCGCCACCGGCGGTCCGCTGCCGCGCGGCGCCGATGCCGTCGTCATGGTCGAGCACACCCAACCGGCAGGGTCGGATGCGATCGAGATTCGTCGCGCCACGTCTCCGGGGCAGTTCGTCTCCTACGCCGGGTCCGACATCGCGCGCGGTGAAGCGCTGCTGCG
>NZ_JALBHA010001001.1:0-856 GCF_023006445.1 Bradyrhizobium sp. SHOUNA76 | reverse complement strand
CGAGCTTGTGGCCGGCATCGGTCAGCGCGAGCCGGCGCGAGGTGCGGTTGAACAGGCGGGCCCCTAACCGCTCCTCCAGCCGGGTCACGGCCTTCGAGACCGTCGCCTTGGACATCGCGAGTTCGCTCGCGGCCCCCGCAAACGACCGTAATTCCACGACTTTTGCGAAAATCGCGAGCGCCTCGAAATCGGGGAGTTTTGCCATGGGACCTGTCCGATCGGAGCTTTTGGGAAACAATGCGTTTCTATAGTTTCTATTTCTATACCACAGGCGGAGCCTTATCCAAGGGTCATCAGAAATTCAGGAAATGGAGAAATCCAATGACCAAGAAGCTCTCAGGCAAGGTTGCCCTCGTCACCGGCGGCTCGCGCGGCATCGGCGCGGCAAGCGCCCGCGCACTCGCCGACGAAGGCGCTGATGTCGCCATCAGCTATGTCGCCTCGCCGGACAAGGCGGAGGCCGTCGTAACTGAATTGAAGGCGAAGGGCGTCAGGGCGCGTGCCTTCAGGGCCGACCAGGCTTCCGCGAAGGACGTCACCCAACTGGTCAACGACGTCGCCAAGGAATTCGGCCATCTCGACATTCTCGTCAACAATGCCGGCGTCGCCGCCGGCGGTGCGATCGACGATGCCAGTGCCGACACTGAAGCCTTGGCCCGTCAGGACCAGGTCAACGTGCATGGCGTGATCGCGGCGATCCGTGCCGCTTCGCAATTGATGGGTGAAGGCGGCCGCATCGTCACCGTCGGCTCCATGCTGGCCGACCGCGCCTCGTTCCCGGGCCTTGCCGACTACGTCGCCACCAAGGCAGCCGTGGTTGGCTACACCAAGGGCGCGGCACGCGACCTCGGCCCGC
>NZ_JALBHA010001000.1:0-860 GCF_023006445.1 Bradyrhizobium sp. SHOUNA76 | reverse complement strand
CCGACGACGACGTCGCCGGCGTGCTCGAAGGTCTGGCGGGACTTGCGGCGCGGACCGGCCACATGCGGGTGCGCACCGGGCCAAAGGATCCGGCGTTGCGGCGCGCGCGGATCTGCTACGACCATCTCGCCGGCGATCTCGGCGTGCAAATGCTCGATTCCCTGCGCGAGCGGAATCTGGTCAGGCAGAAGAAGCAGGACATCGAGTTGACGGCCGAGGGCGAGCGCTTCCTCGCCAAGCATCTGCAGATCTCGCCCGGTATGCTGAGCCACCCGCGCCGCCCGGTGTGTAAGGCCTGCCTCGACTGGAGCGAGCGGCGGCATCACCTCGCGGGCACGCTGGGGGCCGCCATGATGCAGCGCTTCGCCGAGCTGAAATGGGCGGCTCGCGATGCCACGCCCGGCAGCCGCGTCGTGAATTTCACCCGCACCGGCGAGAAGCAGTTTGCCGCACTGTTCGGTAACGGAAAGGACTGACCGCGCGCGCTTCAGGTGCTGATGCCGGGCCTTCCCGTCCGCCTGCGTCAGCTTCTGTCGTCCCAGACCGCACGCGGCGAACGTTCATGCCGCATTCAGGTCATGATTGGCAGGTTTGGATCGCGCCGTGTCGATGTGTTGCAAGATTTGACATGTCGAATCGTGTCTTTTGATTCATTGTGCGCCGCAAGCGCCAACCCCAAAGACTTGCCCCAAGGACGAGAAGGAAGATCAAATGAAATACCTGTTCGCCGCCGCCATGCTCGCCAGCGCGGTCGTTGGTTTCAGCGAGGCGGCCAGCGCCGCCGAGGGCTGCGGCCGAGGGTTCTATCGCGGTCCCTATGGCAATTGCCGCCCGATGCGTGGCGCAGTCGTGGTGCGTCC